>NZ_LPVX01000003.1:0-147992 GCF_001613785.1 Thalassospira sp. MCCC 1A02491
AACCGGCGGTTCCGGTGGTGCCGGCGCCGGTTTGCATATGTTTCGGTTTCGGGAAGGCAAAGCCCCCCGCCGCAGCCCCGCCGGCCGCAGCAGCCGCGGCACCGCCTGCCTGCACCTTTTCAAGTGCGGTCAGATCGACATCCGGCGCGCCGGGACGGTTCAGCTGGTAAATACCGCGCTGACGGGCAAGCGGCTTGAATTTATCGGAAATGCCAAGAACCGTTTCCGCCCCGCCAAGGAACAGGAAGCCGTCATCAGGCATCAATGCCGACACACGCGCCAGCACATCGCTTTTGGTCGGCTGATCAAAATAGATCAGCACGTTACGGCAATAAACCACGTCAAACTGGCCGAGCGGACGGAAGTCTTCAAGAAGATTGAACTCCTTGTATTGAACCTTTGACCGGATTTCCGAGGAAATCTGCCACTGGTCTTCCTTTTTCTGGAAATACTTGACCAGAAGCCCGATCGGAAGGCCCCTTTGGACTTCGAACTGGGAATAAAGCCCGGCCCGGGCCTTTGCCAGAATTTCACGCGAAATATCGGTGCCGATGATTTCAACCCGCCAGCCAGACAGTTGGGTTTTGAATTCATCAAGGATCATTGCCAGCGAATAGGGTTCCTGACCCGATGACGCCGCCGCACACCAGATACGCAGGTGGCGCTTGGACGCGCGTTCCTTGATCATGTGCGGCAAAACGACATGACGGAACTGGTCAAACGGCTTGGTATCGCGGAAGAAGAAACTTTCATTGGTCGTCATCGCATCGACGACTTCTTCGACCAGATTGCGGTCACCGCCACGCAATGCGCCAATCAGTTCGCCCAGATCCTTAAGGCCACGCTTGCGCGCAATCGGCATCAGCCGGCTTTCGAGCAGATAAGTCTTGTCCTCGCTCAGAACGAGCCCGGACTTGGACTTTATCAGTCTGCTTACGAAATCGAAGTCTTCCGGCTTCATCATTGTGGGTTAACGACCCCCCGCAAATTTTTTGATATAGGCCGCAATTCCGCCAACCGGCAGAACAGCAGAACAAATGCCCGCATGCGCAGCAGCACCAGGCATCCCCCATACAACACTGCTTTGTTCGTCCTGCGCAACGACCATGCCCCCGGCATTCACAACGTCACGGCCTCCCAGCATACCATCCTGTCCCATTCCGGTCAGTATCGCGGTTAGAATATTTCCACCATAACTTGCCACCAGACTGCGCAACATCGGATCGACAGACGGGCGACAAAAGTTCTCTGGCGGGTTCTGATTAAGCATAAGATGCCGTGAACCGCCACGTCCTTCTACTGTCATGTGGTAATCGCCGGGCGCAAGATAAACCTGTCCCCCCACAATCGGCATGTTGTTCTTGCCTTCCTGACACTTCAACCCGGTAAGGCGGGTGATATGTTCGGCAAGAATTGTGGTGAAAGTTGCAGGCATATGCTGGGTAATAAAAATCGGCTGACGCACGCCATTCAGGCCGCGCAAAACTTCAAACAATGCCTGGGGGCCACCGGTCGAACTGCCGATCGCGATGGCTTCGACATTGACCCGCTTTTCCGGCAACAGCGAAATCGCCCCGCGCGACGCCTGTCGACGGACCGGCGCCGGTGCGGAACCACCCCGTGCGGTTTTTGCACGGGCTGCTTTCGCGCCTTCCGGGGCATTGCCCGCCGCCCGTTTGGGGGCGGCAACGGTTCTTGCCGCTGCCGCAGTCGGCGAACTGCGTGTTGACGTTTGTGCCGCTGATTTGTGACCGCCCCCAGCTGCAATCGCCGCATCGCGGATCAAACGCCCCGGATCACGGGCCGGTGTCTGCGGGCGGGTCGGCATCGGATTGGCTGCCGCCGCACTGCGTGCGGTGCGCGGGGCCTCGGTCGCGTTGCTGTCTGCTGCGGCCTGGGACGGCGGTGCAGACTGGCTTTGCGCGGCCGGGCTTGGCTGTGGCTGGGCCGGGCGCATCTGGACCTGTTGCGGACGCGGATGCTGTTGCATCGGACGCGGGCGCAATTCGGCGGTAAATCTTTTACGCTGGATCCGGCCAGGCTTATGGAGCTGCTGATGTTCGATCGACATTTCAGCACGGAAGGTCGTTGACTTTGCGTCCTGATCGCCGCCATCGCCGTCACCATCGTGTTCAGGCTCCGGTGCGGCTTCAGCCGCTGTCTCAACCGCTGTCTGTGCAGCTGCTTCCTGCGCAAGCTCTTCCTCGTCCTCAAGCTGGGCCTCGGCAGCAGCAGCGGCAGCTGCCGCCTGCTCGACTTCCAGCATCTTGCGACGCTGTTCGGCCCATGCCTTGACCTTGTCCAGAAGCTCGGCCCGGAAGCCTGCCCCGACATTGAGGTCCTTGGACGAACTTGGTTTGGGAATGTAATCCACCGCCCCAAGGGTCATGGCCTGGAAGCTGATATCGGCGTTTCGCTTGGTCAGGGTAGAGGCCATGATCACCCGAACGGTCGGATCGATTTCCAACAGTTTGGGCAAGGCGGTCAGGCCATCCATGACCGGCATTTCGATATCCAGAACAATGACTTCGACGCCACCCTGTTCCATTACCGATAATGCTTCTTCGCCATTATTGACCGATCCGACGACGTCAATATCGCTGTCTTCGGTCATCATGCGTGTCACAAGTCCGCGCACGATGGCGGAATCATCCACGATCAGAACTTTGTATGGCGAATGGATAGGCGTGTCTTCCACGTAGCAGCGTCCCCGCTTGAGTCACGAGATCAATTTCAAAGTCCCGGCATGGCACAGAATCTGTGCCACCCGGACTAGATCAGGCCGACCTGTTCGAACTTCGCCTGAATGATCTCGCTGTCGAACGGTTTCATAATGTATTCGTTCGCACCAGCTGTGATTGCTTCCTGGATATGTTCCAGGTCGTTTTCCGTTGTACAGAAGACGACGACTGGCTCATCTCCTCCCGGAGTTGCGCGCAGGTCACGCAGGAAATCGATCCCGCTTTTGACCGGCATGTTCCAATCAAGCAGAACTGCATCAGGCATGGATTCGAGACATTTGTCCAATGCCTCCTGTCCATCCACCGCCTCTACGACCGCAAACCCGATTTCTTCGAGGATACGGCGCGCCACCATTCGGATGACTTTCGAATCATCGACGACGAGACAACTCTTCATCGACTTCCTTCTCGTTTCTTTAGGTCGTTAAGCCACTAACGGCAGAATACCGGGCGCATTGCGCGCCCGACATATCAAGATATCGGTTACCCAGCCTGCTTGATCGATGAGGTAAAATCAAGCAGACGCGTAACGTCCAGAATAACCAGAAGTTTTTTATCCAGACGGAAAATACCGTCGGAAAATTCACGCCAACGCGGATCAAGCGTTGCCGGATTCTGCTCGAACGCCTTCTTGGGAACGCTAAGAACCTCGCCCACCTGATCAACCATCAGGCTGTAAAGTTCACCACCCTGATCGACGACGATGCTCATACCCGGATCATCGTCATCCTTGTCACGCAAACCAAGACGTTTGCGAACATCAATCGCCGTCACAATACGCCCGCGCAGGTTAAGCGACCCTGCGACTTCGGGCGGAGACAGCGGAATACGGGTGATACGCTGCGGACCAAGAACGTCCTGAACCGTCAGAACCGGAATACCGAAAAGCTGTTTGCCGATATTCGCGGTGACGAAATCCTGGCTATCACCGCCAAGATCCAGTGCGCCGCCTCTATCGTGGCTCGGGACGAGTGCGTTACTATCGCTCATTGGACTTTCTCCCGATTAAACGTTGCTCAAGGTCTGGACCAAGGTCGAGACAAGGGCATCACGATCAAACTTCGCGACATAGTCGCTGAAACCTACCTGACGGCCGCGTTCGAAGTCTTCTTCGCTGGTGTGCGAAGACAGGGCAATGATCGGAACTTCGCCCCACAGCTCGTCATTCTGAAGCGCCTCGGCGAATTCAAAGCCGTTCATGCCCGGCATTTCGATATCGCTGATGATCGCATCAAACAACTGGCCACGGTTCTTGAGTTCCATCGCCTGTTCGGCGGTCTCGACTGCCGTTACCCGGAAACCTGCAACCGACAGCATCGGTGTCAGCAGGTTGCGGAAGAACGGGCTGTCATCGATCAGAAGAACACGCTTCTTCTCGCCGCCATTGTCTTCGGTCCCGAACCAGTCACTGAAGGCCAGTTCAAGATAGTAACCGGCATCAATCAGGTCGGTCGCCTTGCCGTCGATCACGGCCGAGCCAACCAGCCCGTCCTGATCTGCGGTCAATTCAACATTAAGCACGTCATCGACAATGTCGACGATCTCGTCAACCACAAGCCCCATGGTCCGTTCGCGATCCTGGAAGACCAGGGTCGGCTGGCGGCCTTCGGCCTTCATCTGATAGCTGCCGTCAATAAAGACCAGCGGCATCAGTTTGCCACGATACTGAACCAGCGGACGTCCGTTGGAATGTTCGATATTCTCGACATCGATTTCTTCAAGACGGGCAACAAGAGCCAGCGGAACCGCACGGACTTCGCTGCCACCGGCACGGAACACCAGCATCGAGGTGGTTTCGCGATCGGACGCGTCGGTTTTGGCCTTGCCTTCAACACCTTGCGAACCACCAACGGTGATTTCACCTGTACGGGTCGCGATGCCGTTCGGATCAAGGATCATGATCACGCTACCGTCACCCAGGATCGTGTTCCCCGAGAACAGCGACAGATCACGCAGGATCGGTGCAACCGGTTTGACCACGATTTCCTCGGTATCGAAGACGCGGTCAACGATGATACCGAACGAATAGGTCCCGACCTGGGCCACAACGATGAATGCTTCTTCATCGACACCCTCGTCGGTGGCCTCCTTGGTATCGAGACCGAGGATTTTCTTCAGCGTCACCAGCGGCAACAGACGGTTACGCAACCGCAGGACCGGGGTGTCGTGAATGCGTTCGATCGAATGTTCGGAATTGTTCGATGCACGAACAAGTTCCAGAACACTGATCTGCGGAATGGCAAAGCGTTCGCCGCCACTTTCGACAATCAGGGCCGACACGATGGCCAGGGTCAACGGGATCTTGATGATAAAGGTCGAACCACGGCCTTCGACCGATTTCAGTTCAACCGTACCGCCGATCTTTTCGATGTTGGTACGCACAACGTCCATACCCACACCACGACCGGAGACCGAGGTGACTTTTTCCGCTGTCGAGAAACCGGCCTTGAAAATGAACTGCTGGATCTGCTGATCCGCCATCCCTTCCAGTTCGCTTTCGGTGGTCAGGCCGTTGGCAATTGCCTTGGCCTTGATGCGTTCAAGGTTCAGACCGCGACCGTCATCGGAAATCTCGATGATGATGTGACCGCCTTCGTGATACGCATTAAGGGTAACCGTACCGGTTTCAGGCTTGCCGGCGTCACGACGGCCCGGGATATCTTCCAGACCATGGTCGGCAGAGTTACGCACCATGTGGGTCAGCGGATCCTTGATCAGTTCAAGAACCTGGCGATCCAGTTCGGTGTCGGCACCGATCATCTGAAGATCGATCTTCTTGTTCATTTCAAGGGCAAGGTCGCGAACAATACGCGGCAGTTTTGCCCAAGCGTTGCCGATCGGCTGCATACGGGTCTTCATCACGCCTTCCTGAAGGTCGGTCGTAATGTGCGACAGGCGCTGCAACGGAACGGTAAATTCACTGTCATCCTTGCCGCGAACCATCTGCAACAGCTGGTTACGGGTCAGGACCAGCTCGGAAACCAGCGTCATCAGGTTTTCAAGCAGCTCGACATTCACGCGAATGGTCTGGGCTGCAACCGAGCTTTCCTTGGCTTCGCCGCGCGGGGCTTCTGCCTTTTGCTCGGCCGGTTTCTTGGCCGGTGCAACTTCCTTGGATTTTGCAGCAGCAGGCGGTGCTGCGGCCGGAGCCGGGGTTTCCGGTTCGGAGGAAGTGGCAAATTCGGGATCAACTTCTGCGGCATCGAATGCCGCCTGAAGCGCGTCGCTATCAACAGCGCCGCCTTCGGAAACTTCTTCGATCGGCGGTTCTTCGACCGGTGCGGCTGCGGGTGCAGCGCCGCCCATCATCGTGCCGGTATCGGCAAAATGATTGAGACGTGCAATCAACTCGGCGTCATTGCCATCCGGCTCTGCCTCGTTCTGCTCAAGCTCGCCCAGCAGGTATTTGATGGTGTCGATGGATTCAAGAACCAGCGTCACGGCTTCCGGTGTCACCACCAGTTCACCGTCGCGGATCTTGCCCAGAACGTTTTCGCCGGCATGCGCGACCGCTTCGAGGCGGGGCAGGCCAAGGAATCCACACGTCCCTTTGATGGTATGCACCAAACGGAAGATGTTAGACAGAATGTCCGGATCATTCGGGTTCTGCTCGAGCTTCACCAGCTCAACGTCAAGCGTCGAGAGACTTTCCGAAGTCTCGGTCAGAAATTCACTTAATAGATCGTCCATATACCCCCTCCAAATCTCCGGCAAAGCTAGATTTACCGGAACCGGAACTCCCATTTAACACGCGCATGGCGAGAAACGTATGTTACATCGGTTACTTACGTAGAAGCTACCACACGTTATTACCAGACCCACAGGTCAATTTTTTATCCATAGATCAATGCAATATTTGCATCCTGTTGCAAGACCGAAAGCGCCCCGCCCGTCCGATTGGCCAGATTTCTCACGAAGAATCCGTGCACTGTGCGTGGATCAAGTGCATCTGCCGACACGTCTTTTTCCAACACCTCCATGACTTCCGGACGGAATGCGGCACGTTTGCCTTCTGCCAGAACGGTCGTCCGACCGGATTCGTGCGAAACAGTGATCGTCCCCCCAAATGGCAGAGCCTCGCGGGCAAGCATCACCATATTCAATACGACTCGTCCATGAGCTGGATCAATCGGAAGATCCGCCCAGTCCAGGCTGACCTTGCCTTCGGCTTCATAGGTCTGGCGCGCAGCATCGCGCATGGACTTGGTGTCCACGCTGTTGCCCGCCCGGCCAAAGGCCAGCCGGAACAGTTGCAGACGGCGGGCCGCCTCAAGGCCGCTTTTACGCATCAGCGCAAGCGCCTCGTCATCGGCAACACCGTCTTCGCCCATCAGTTCCGCCCCGGCATTGACGGCCCCGACCGGACCGACAAGATCATGACAAATGCGCGAACTGATCAACTCGATCAGCGTCATTTCAAGGGCGATGTCCTGAACCATTACGCGGGTTCTCCAAGGTATTTCTATTTATTCTTCAAAGCATCACATCCCCAAACATGATGCCCGGTCTCTGTCCCCCGCCCGATTTCATCACCGGTGGCGTTCCGTGACGGGACGACGAAATATCGCGCCCTCAAAGCGGGTCTCTGATGCCCAAGATTGACCGTGATATGTTAAGAGCTTATTTAGCCAGAACGAAATTTAGACCCGACCCATCGCGATTTTGCCATTCCGGCCATCGACATGGCAAAGAAGCCCGCACCGATCGCAACCAATCCCCCATCCGGTAAAACCGGTTTGACTTCTGATCGAACCGACGCCTTGATGACGGTGGTATTTGAAAAATGCCGGTCGCATTCTGGCGATTGATCCCGACCAAAAAAAAGCACCCGCATCGGCCCGCCCGGATGTCTGGTGACAGACCGCCATCCGACCCGGCAATTTTTGCCGACCAACGGCCGGAACACCGACCGGATCGGGTTTTGCAATCTGTGAAATTGTGGATCGGCGGCGTTTGACCTATATGTAAACAAGATACACTGAACACAGAGCACCCCATGGATTTCTTGCTGACACCGGGCACCATCGTTCGCCACCCCAACCAGCCCGATTGGGGTCTGGGCCGCATTCAAGCTGTCGATGGTGACAGAATCGCCGTCAATTTCGAGGAAGCCGGTCGCCAGATCATCCGGCCCCGCCATGTCGTGCTTGAGATTGTCGAGGCCGCGGTCGGTTACGAATAAGGGGCCGTTTCCCCCGCTCGCGCCCGATCAGGGGGATCACAAACCGGTTTGACCCACGTCTGGCTGTCCTTGGCACACGATTTGCTGACATCAATTTATTAATAAATTCGGCGTATGCAGAATCAGGGCCGCATGGATTCCATCCCCGCCGATGGATCTGCCTGATCATGCACAACCGTCATAATCAAGGTCTGGACACTTCATGATTGCAGCCAACAAACCACCCCAAGACACCTTCAAGCAGCGCCACCATGTCGCCGCCTTTACGGTACTGGAACAATTTACCCAGGGGCTGATCCATTACGCGCGCAACCACGGTGGTTCGATTTCCGAAGAACAGATCATCAAGGCCATCGACGGCATCCGCGAAAAGGAAGACCTGTTTGACGCGGCCTGGGCCGTGCTTGAAAGCGACCTCGAAGCCATCAAGGCCCGCGAACATGCCGCCGTTCGCCACGATCCGTTCGGGCGTTTGCTGGTATCGCGCTTTGACCACCTTCTGGAAGGCAATGCCGCAGGCAGCATCGAAGACGGCGCACTGTCGCGTGAAATCCTGCAACCGTTCTTCAAGGTCATCCGCATGATGGTCGGCATGGACATGCTTCAGGAAATCGACCGCGAAATTCACGAAATCATCGAAGCCCATGCCGAAGATGAGGACGAGCTGCGCAACCCCGCCGAATATTGGGACCATCTGGCCAAGGAACCGGCGGTCAAGCTGCGCATCAATCTGGTATTTGCGCGCATGGCGCTGCATTTCCGTGAATATGAACGCCGCAAGAAATGGCTGCTGCAACTGGTCAATGACAATCTGCCATCGGGTGAAGTGCACTGGTCCTTTACCGAGGCCCATTGTGTGCGCCTGCTCGATGCCCTGTTCAGTGACGTGCGCGAAATCCTGACCGTTCCGCAACATTCGGCCGAACTGGTCGCCAAAATGGGCAGTGAAGATGTCGCAACCCTGCGCGAAGTCATGAAGTCAATCGACGCCGACGTCGCAGCCCACGCCAACAGCTGACCGGCGCACACCAACCGCCAAGCATTTACCCGACGGTTACCCGGTAAACAGCAATAGTCAAAGCCGCATGGTCGATATCTTCGGGTATCGCCTGCGGCTTTTTGTTTTCATCTGACGGAAAGGTGATGTGCCCTGATCTAAACAGGCTGGTCAAAACCCGGTCTGCTGTGCCACAGTCACCTTGCAAGAAACAACGCCCCGCGACAACCACGACACTGTTTCAAATCAACGCCATGACCAAACCACTGATCGACAAATATGGCCGGCATGTCTCCTATCTGCGCGTTTCGGTAACCGATCGCTGCGATTTCCGCTGCACCTATTGCATGGCGGAAAACATGACCTTCCTGCCAAAGGCCGAAGTTCTCAGCCTTGAAGAACTTGATCAGCTCTGCACGGCCTTCATCAATCGCGGTGTGCGCAAATTGCGCCTGACCGGGGGGGAGCCGCTGGTGCGCCGTGGCATCATGGATCTGATTTCCGATCTGTCGCGGCACCTTAAAACCGGCGCGCTTGATGAACTGACCATGACCACCAATGGAAGTCAGCTCGCCACCTATGCCGATGATCTGGCGCGGCTTGGCGTCAAGCGCCTCAATATCTCGCTCGACAGTCTCGATTCCCGGAAATTCACCGAAATCACCCGTCGCGGCCGCCTTGAACAGGTTCTGGCCGGGCTGGAGGCCGCCAAGGCCGCCGGCATCAGCATCAAGATCAATACGGTCGCGCTGCGCAACTTCAACGAAGATGAAATGTCGCGTCTGGTGTCATGGTGCGGGAAAGAAGGCTTTGATCTTTGCCTGATCGAAACCATGCCGCTGGGTGATATCGACGGTGATCGCACCGACCAGTATTTGCCACTGACCGTGGTGCGCGAACGTCTGGAACAGGAATTCACCCTGATCCCGTCCGACCACGTCACCCCCGGTCCGGCCCGCTATACCACGGTGGCCGAAACCGGCGGACGTCTGGGCTTCATCACGCCGCTTACCCATAATTTCTGCGAAGGTTGCAACCGCGTGCGCGTGACCTGCACCGGCACGCTTTACATGTGCCTGGGCCAGGAAGATCATGTTGACCTGCGCGCAGCCCTGCGCACCGGCGATCCGCGTTCGCTTGATCAAATGCTTGATGCCGCCATGGACCTCAAACCCAAAGGCCATGACTTCGTCATCGACCGCAAAGGCCAGAAACCGGCTGTCGGTCGTCATATGAGTATGACCGGGGGCTAAGTTTATCCACAGACTTGCTGGCCAGTGCAGAATATTTGCGTATACTTATTCACGCTTAAGCTGCATTTCACGCCACAGTATAGGCATTTCTGATGATAAACGTCTCAATTCGGGACCGAGATTTTTACGAAGAGAATAAAAAAGATTTTGAGCTGATTGGCGTCTTTGAGAAGACAATTCAGCTGGCCATCATAAAGAATGCGTGGTCTCAGTCGAACGCAGTTGCCCTGATTGAGGATGCAAGCTTCGAACTGATACCTCACTATTATTTTGATTTTGGCCAAGACAACCCAAGACTATCCATTGACGTCTATATTGACGACAACGCCTATCTGGAAAATTCGCACAATGTTCAGAACACCGAACGTAGTGTCGAGGTTCTTCTTGAATCAGTGATACCTCGTCGACTTAGCATTCCGCTGGACATAAGCCTATTCCCTAAGAGTTTTTTAAACGCAAATGACTCCCACCAGTGGAGAAGCAATCCTCAGTACCATTTCCGTGAAGCATTGCAGACAGTAAGCCCTGAAATGGTTGAAAACATATGGGGAACTGCGAGTTCCTTACACGTTTTCATTAGCCATAAAGCAGACAAAAAGAAGCGCGCTCATAAACTCAAAGAGGGCTTGTCGCGTTACGGGATATCAAGCTTTGTAGCTCATGATGACATCAAACCGGCAGAAGAATGGCAAGTTGCTATCGAGAAGGCACTGTTTTCTTCTGATGCACTAATAGCCTTGATATGTGATGAATTCTCAGCGAGTGACTGGACGGACCAAGAGGTGGGAATTGCAATTGGACGGCAAATCCCGATATTTCCAGTAAAGCTGTCTGACACTGCAAACCCGTATGGGTTTATTGGCAAAATTCAAGCATTTAAAGTTACTCCTGACACCCTTGAGGACTTTATATCTCGACTACTTTCAGACCAGAGAACATCAACAACAGCGATAAACAGTTTGCTGGAAGCCCTTAAATCCACCGAAGAGAAATCGATCCAGAATAACTTACTTAAGCAATTGGTTAAGTCACCAAAGGTTTCTTGGAGCACAAAAGCAATTACCGAACTAACAAAGATCGGAAAGAGCAAAAAGCTCACAAAATCTTCTAAAGAATTCAAACAACTTCAAAAACTCCTGAAAATCGAGGCCGAAGATGCAGCGTCGGATGCACCTAGCCTAGATGATGAAATTCCATTCTAGTAAATGGCTATCGCAGTTCTGACAATCACTGCTGCCAAATCCGGGGGCAGGAATACAGCCATCAGGACCTTGCAAATGTGCGCGAAGCTCGCACTCATTCCCACCCGGCACCACCAGCACCGAAACAACCCGCCCGGCCCCGTTTGATGTCAGTTCATCGACATGCCAGTGGGGTTTCTTGGTCCCCTTGCAGTGGCGTTTGACGCGGGCCGCAATGCCGCCCGGCCCCTTGGCAGAACCGCAATAAAGATAAGTCCCTTTGGGCAAAATGGTTCCGGCAAAGCGTTTGTTTTGAAGGGTCAGGTCCGCGGCAAGCTCGATCACCAGAACATACGCCCCGGCAACTTTTGGAAGCTGCCGGAGCGTTTTGTCATTTATCGTTTCGATAAACCGGGTCACTGGCCGTCTTGATCACGCAAAAGCAAATCAATCGAAAGCCCCGGTCCGGCCATACCGTTGGTCAGAACCGGTTCGCAATGTTCGTTGATCCGGGCTGCTATGCGTTGGCGAAAGCCGGTAAAGCGTTTGGATTCCACCACATCAACCGGTTCATCAAGATGCACCTCGACCCGGAACACGCCCGGTGTCGGGGTCGCGGTCACAGAACGGATCAGGCCGGTCACCGCATGACCAAGGTATGATCCGGCAAACCGTTTGCCGATCCCAAGATCGGAAACATTGGTCGGGATATTGCGACGTGCCATGGCAACGGCGGTGTTCCAGTCGCGAAAGCCGTGGCTTTGGGCGAGAAGTTCAAGCGACCCGGCATGTGATATCGCAACATCACGCGCAGCCAGGGCCTTGCGCAGGCGTTTTGCCTGTGCCTTGAAGCTTTCGGTCGGGTCGGTTTCGATGTCCGCACGACCGATATTCAGACTGTTTGAAGTCATTTTCGTCTCCACACAGGAGGCCGGGTGTCCGCATTGCCGGGCCGTACCCTGATCGGGAAACGGGTCCGAAAGATTTCAAAGCACCACTTTACCAAAGGATCAACCTTGCGGACGGCAGGTGTGGGCAACCCAGGGCAGGCTAATTACCCCAATATCGGGCGCAAGACAAGCCTGCGCGCAACTTTCCGAGATGTTTGGGCAGTGCTGTTGCGCAGAAATTGACAGCCCCCGGGACAACAACATATACCAGAGAAAACAGGTTTTACCGGGCCCGTCCGGGCACCGGTCCATTATAAGGAATAAACGCCATGGCCATGGAAGCCTATGAAATCGAAAGCATGATCAAGGAAGCTCTTCCTGATGCTGAAGTCCGGATCGAAGATCTGCGCGGTGATGGCGATCACTATGCTGCAATTGTGGTGTCCGAACAGTTCCGCGGCAAAACCCGCGTGGTTCAGCACCAGATGGTCTATTCCGCGCTGAAGGGCAAAATGGGCGGTGATCTTCATGCCCTCGCCCTTCAGACCTCTGCACCGGAATAAGTCCCCCGATTGCCCTGATTACCAGACGCGCAAGCCACCCTTTGATGCGCGATGATGATTTTTTCGGGCGCCGACCAACCATCGGCGCCCGATCCCGTCAAGACCGGATTTGCCGCCACCCGACGACATCCGGCATGACCAGCCCCATTAACTGACCACGGCTCATCAAATGTCATCACAAGATAAGCCGGCCCTGATCGGTGCCGGACCGCTCGCCGGACTTGGTGCCTTTACCATCTGGGGCATTTTCGGGCTGTATTTCAAAATGGTATCCTTTGCGGTGCCGCTTGAAATCCTGTCGCACCGGATCATCTGGTCGGCGGTTTTGACATTTGCGATGATCTTTGCCCTTGGTCGGCGCAAGCAACTCTGGGTGCTTATTTCATCGGCCAAGACGATTGGCCTTCTGTTTCTGAGCAGCCTTCTGGTGGCGGGCAACTGGGTGATTTACATCTGGGCGGTCAATACCGGCAATGCGCTTGAAGCAAGCCTTGGCTATTACATCATGCCGCTGATCATGCTGATCCTGGCGCGCATTTTCTTTGCCGAAAAGCTTAACCGCGTTCAAATCCTGTCTGTGGGTATTTGCGCACTCGGGGTTTTGAACCTTCTGGTTTCCTATGGGCATCTGCCCTGGATCGCGCTTAGCCTGTCGTCGCTGTTCGGTTTTTATGGCGTGATCCGCAAATTTGTTCCCGCCGATCCGATTGCCGGGCTTTTCGTTGAATGCGCACTGATCACACCGATTGCCCTTGGTTACATGTTCTGGCTTGGCGCGCAGGGTCAAATGGCATTTGGCCATACCGGCATGACCAATGATCTGTTGTTTATCGGACTTGGGGTCTGCACCACCATTCCGCTGGTTCTGTTTGCCTATGCCGCGCGCAATATGAAGTTTTCCGTCCTTGGTCTGATGCAGTATCTTAACCCGACCCTGCAATTCATTGTCGCGGTTCTGGTATTTGGCGAAACCTTTACCAGCGCGCATATGGTGACCTATGGGCTGGTGTGGTTCGGACTTGGCATTTTCACGTGGGATAACCTGCGCACTGTGCGCAAAAACCGCCGCAACAGTTGACAGAACCACAGGTTCCAGCCATATCTTCGGCCATAAAAGTTTAACCCGTTTTTCGCGGCCGAGAGATCGCCGCCCAAGCCAAGGACAATCATTATGACCGACAATCCGGTTTTCGATCGCATCCAGAAGGACATTGACGATAACGATATCGTTCTGTTCATGAAGGGTACTGCAATGTTCCCGCAGTGCGGTTTCTCTGCTGCTGTGGTTCAGGTCATGGCTGAACTCGGTGTTCAGTTCAAAGATGTGAACGTTCTGGTCGACCCGGCAATCCGTCAGGGCATCAAGGACTTCTCCAACTGGCCGACCATTCCGCAGCTTTACGTCAAGGGCGAGTTCCTTGGTGGCTGTGACATCGTCCGTGAGATGTTTGCATCGGGCGAACTGGCCCAGCATCTTAAAGACAAGGGCGTTGCCGTCGCTGCCTAAGGCGCGACCAGCCCGACATCAAACGCGCTGTGCGATGACCGCCAGCGCGTTTTTTTGTGCCTGCGATCCATCCAGACCCATCCCGGGCACATCCCGGGCACATCTTTTGCGTTCATTACCGGCACCCTCGTAAAACTATTTCTTGATGCTTGGCGCGCTCTCCCCCATCCTTGAGGGATGCTATTCTTCGCGCAACAGGGGAAGTGACCGGGGATGAAAGCAGCAATCAAATCAATAGCATGTCTTTTGCTAATTTTCGGCTTGGCATGGCTTGCCAATCCACCGGCCCCCGCACAGGCACAAATGGCTGCAATTGCCGCCATCAGCGGGCCGAACGATGCCCAAGCCCCGGATACCACGGCCCCAGATGCTACAACCAATGGCGGACCCGACACCGTTGCTGCCGAAACGTTTAGCTATTATGCCTTCCTTGACGAAGGCATTAACCGCACCCAGGCCCATATCGACGCGACCCTGCGCGGGCTGGAAGCCTTTCCGCATGAAGTTGCCGCCACCCTTGATCTGATATCATCGGATGTCGGCAAGACCGGGTTGATGTGGATTGCCCTGTTTACCGCGATATTTGTTGGTGTGGGCATTGTTGCCGAAGTGATATATCGCCGTTTTTCGGCATCGATATGTGCCTATCTTGAACGTCAATCCCCGCAAAAGTTTTCCGACCGCCTCAAACAGATGGCGGCCCTTTGTGTTTTATCGCTGCTGTCACTTGGTGTGTTTGCCATCGGGTCGGTGGGCACATTCCTGATATTTGATTGGCCACCGATCATGAAGGCCGCGATCATGTCGTTGCTGACAGCATTCTTCCTGCTGCGCATCATCATGATTGTCCTGCAATTCCTGTTCGCGCCCAAGGCCGACGGTCTGCGCATGATCAATGTCGATCCGCAAACCGCAAGCGCCCTGACCGGAAGCCTGGCCTGGGCAGCGGGGATTTCGCTGTTTTCATTTGGCATTGCCGGGGTTTTCAGTGCCGCCCCCACCATGGTTCAGGGCGATATCATCCTGTTTGACCATGCCGTGGTGATTTCGGTGGTTTCGTTTTGTGTTGCCACCTGGTGGCTGGGCCGGTTCTTTGCCCGCCATCAGTCCGGCGACGGGATCGAAAAGATTGCCCTTCCGACCTCGATTGCGCGGCTTTGGCCGGTGATTGTTTCGGCCTGGATCATTCTGATGGGCGGGGCTGCGATCATTGGTGCGGAACGCATTCTCAAGGCGCTGATCGCGATCGGGCTTGCCTGTGTGTTTGATGTGGTATTTCGCAACATCATCGAAGGCCAGCACCGCATCAAGGTCAAAACAGCCCAACAGGAAGCAGACGCCCAAAACGCCATCGCACAGGCCGCAGCCCTTGAAAACGATGCCGAATTCGAACCGGTCGCCCCCAAACTTCCGGTCTTTACCAAGGTTCTCAAACGCGGGGTAAGGTTGCTTGCGCTTGTGTTTGTTCTGGCCAGCATGTGGCGGATCTGGGGACTTGACCGGCTGGCCATGGCCGAGGATGCCGGCATCGTTGCCCGCGTCATTGATGCGTCGACCGAAATCATCATGATCCTGCTGATTGCCGATCTGATCTGGTCATTGATCAAGGCATTCCTTGATGAACGCATGAGCGCGTCAAACGCCGGCCATGGCGGGGATGAAGGCGGCGGATCGGGGCTTTCGCGGGTTGAGACCCTGTTGCCGTTGCTAAAAAACTTTGCCCTGACCGTGATTGTCATCATGGTGGCGATGGTAACCTTGTCATCGCTTGGCGTTGATATCGGGCCGCTGATTGCCGGTGCCGGTGTGGTCGGCCTTGCCCTTGGTTTTGGCAGTCAGGCGCTGGTGCGCGATGTGGTGGCCGGGGTTTTCTTCCTGCTTGATGATGCCTTCCGGCTTGGCGAATATATCGAAGTCGATAACCTGCGCGGGCGCGTTGAAAACATTTCAATCCGGTCCATGCAATTGCGCCATCATCGCGGCCCGCTTCAGACCATCCCGTTTGGCGAAATCAAATCCATCGTCAATCACAGCCGCGACTGGGTGATCGTCAAACTGGAATTCCGGGTGCCGTTTGATACCGACGTCAACAAGATCAAGAAACTGGTCAAAAAACTGGCGGCGGAACTTTTGAATGATCCGCTGATCGGTGACAGCTTCATTGAACCGCTGAAATCCCAGGGCGTGCGCCGGATGGAAGAATTCAACATGGTGATCGGACTGAAATACACCGCCAAACCCGGCGAACAATTCACCATCCGCAAGACCGTCTATCAAAGCGTGCTTGCGATGTTCAAGGAAAACGGCATCCAGATGGCATCGCGTAACGTCAAGGTCGACGTCCCCGCCGATGCCACCCCCGAACAGAAACACGAAGCCGTTGCCGCGGCCGCCCAACAGGCGTCCGAGCAGCTCAACAAGCCATAGGCCACAAGAAAAGCCACAAACAATAGACCGGCCGGCCCCGAAAAGCGGCCCCAAATACCAAAACCCCCGATGCATGATCCGCATCGGGCGTTTTATGGTCGGTCAGCGGCAATTTTACCAACGATCCGGACAAACAAAAACGCCCGCTGTTTCCAGCGGGCGTCTTCGTATCGTTTCGTCGCGAAATCCGTAAGGATTAACGCGAGTAGAATTCGATGACCAGGTTCGGCTGCATCTGAACCGGGTACGGAATTTCTGCGAATTTCGGAACGCGAACGAAGGTGCCTTTGAAGGCTTTCGCATCAACGTCGAGATATTCCGGAATGTCACGCTCTGCAAGGTTGGCAGCTTCGAGAACCATCGGGATTTCACGCGAAGCGGATTTCACTTCGACAACGTCACCTTCTTTAACAAGGTAGGACGGAATGGTTACTTTCTTGCCGTTGACAAGAATGTGGCCGTGGTTAACGAACTGACGTGCGGCGAACACGGTCGGAACGAATTTCATGCGGTAGATAACTGCGTCAAGACGCTGTTCGAGAATACCAACCAGATGCTCGGAGGTATCGCCCGGACGACGCGATGCTTCTTTGAAGTAACGCAGGAACTGTTTTTCGGAGATCGAACCGTAGTAGCCTTTGAGCTGCTGTTTAGCAAACAGCTGGGTACCATAGTCGGTCGGCTTCTTACGACGGGTTGCGCCATGCATGCCCGGTGCGTATTCGCGCTTATTCAGCGGCGATTTTGCACGACCCCAAAGGTTCACGCCAAGGCGGCGGTCAATCTTATGCTTTGCAGCAATACGTTTCGACATTTTGTAACTCTCTTTTTTTAAAGATCACTTATTGTCCCGATAGTTTCCAACCGCCCGAACAACAGGCATGCGGAACGGGGACGAAAACACCTGTTTCGACCCACTTTCTCGGAAGTGAGGCGCAATATAGAGATGATTGATCAAGAGTCAAACATTAATCGCCGCACCGGACCTGCATGGAAGCCCTGCATTTCTGCGATCTTGGGCGATCTGGCAGATCGGGTCGATCACACTGTCCGCTCCAACCGGGCCATATCGCGGTTAACCGTCTGGAAGATATCGGCTTTGGCTTGATCAATCCTTGGATTTGTATTTGCCACCGCGCATGGCAACAATCATCCCGCGCAGGGTTTGCACTTCCTGATGGGTCAGGTTGGCACGGTTGAAAATGTTGCGGATATTGCGCTGCATGTTCGGACGCTTTTCCTCGACCCGGAAGAATCCCGATGCATCAAGCTCGGCCTCCAGATGCACAAACAGGCGCTCCATATCATCCTTGGTCGCCGGGAAGGTGTCATTCATCATCATCTGATAATCGGGCACATCGACACCCGCCTGCCACCATTCATAGCCGATCAGCAACACCGCCTGCGCCAGATTAAGCGACGTGAAACCGGGATTAAGCGGCACGGTCACCACCGCATCGCCCATGGCGATATGTTCGTTACGAACGCCGGTCCGTTCCGGGCCGAACATCACACCGACCTTTTCACCGCGCGAAATCACATTGCGCATTTCCGGTGCCAGCCCCTTGGGGGTAAAGACCGGTTTGATCGCATCGCGCGTGCGCGCGGTTGTCACATAGACACGGTTCAGATCGGCAAGCGCATCTTCTTCGCGCTCGAACACCCTGGTGTTATCAATCACGATATCGGCACCCGATGCATTGGCTGTTGCCCGTTCATTGGGCCAGCCATCACGCGGACGGACCAGACGCAGATCAACCAGACCACAATTCAGCATCGCACGCGCTGCCTTGCCGATATTATCGCCAAGCTGCGGTTCAATCAGAATGATTACGGGCGGGTTGGCAATGCCACCGGTTTCGGGTTTGGCACTCCCTACGGCGTCGCTCATCGGGTCAGATCTCCGGTCGTGATATGCGGGTTGGTGACGGATATTCCCGTCCATATTGGCGCTTACTTAGCAAAAGCCAACCGCTTGCGCCAGTCTCCTTAAGCCGGTCTTATAAAGCCAGTCGCCCTGCACCCGTCGCCTGACGCCAGTCCGCAAGCATCACGCCCCTTGCGACGCGGAGGCTGAACTTCCCAGCCCGGCCAAATCAAAACGGCCGGGGCATTTACCCCGGCCGTCATATGCATCATGCCATCCCAAACCGCTCAGCCATGCTGGCTGCGGACACCGGATTTGAACAGCTTATAGGTAATGGAATCCCGAAGCGCGTTATAGGACGCCTCGATAATGTTGGTCGAAACGCCGACTGTCGCCCAGTTATTGCCATCGGCATCGCGGCTTTCAATCATGACACGGGTCACCGCACGCGTACCGTCGCCACGCGTTATGATGCGGACCTTATAGTCGATCAGTTCGATCTGCTCGACCGCTTCGCGATATTCCGGCACCGTCACCAGAACCTTGCGAAGCGCGGCATCAAGGGCGTTGACCGGGCCGTTCCCTTCGGCGACCGACATATATTGTTCGTCACCGACCACGACCTTGACGGTGGCCTCACTCATGGTAATGACCTGCTCGTCCTGCTCATCGACCCAGCGCCGTTCGTCAATCACGCGGAATGATGTCACGCGGAAATAGCGATCAAGTTCGCCCATGGCCTTGCGCGCCAGCAATTCAAAGCTGGCCTCGGCCCCGTCATAGGCATAGCCGTCAAATTCACGCTGTTTGACCGTTTCAACCAGTTTGCCGACTGCTTCGGATTTCGGATCGACTTCAACACCGATCTCGCGGAAACGGGCCAGAATGTTTGAACGGCCCGCCTGATCCGATACCAGGATATGACGCTGGTTGCCGACCAGTTCCGGTTCGACATGTTCATAGCAGGCCGGGTTCTTTTCCACCGCCGAGACATGCAAACCGCCCTTATGGGCAAAGGCACTGTCACCGACATAGGCCGCCTGACACAGCGGTTCACGGTTCAGGCGTTCGTCCAGAATATGGGAAATCCGGCGAAGATGGGTCAGTTGTTCGCGCGAAACACCAACATCATACCCCATCTTGAGCATCAGGGTCGGGATGATCGAAATCAGGTTGGCATTGCCGCACCGTTCGCCAAGGCCATTAAGCGTCCCTTGCACCTGTCGCGCACCGGCGCGGACCGCGGCCAAGGAGTTCGCAACCGCATTCTCGGTATCGTTATGGCAATGAATGCCGACATTGCCGCCCGGAATGACCGTGCAGACATCGGTGACAATGTCAAAAATCTCGTCGGGCAAGGTGCCGCCATTGGTGTCACACAGCACCACCCAGCGCGCACCGGCATCATAGGCCGATTTGATCGCCGAAATCGCGTAATCACGGTTGGCCTTATAGCCGTCAAAGAAATGCTCGGCATCGAACATGACTTCGGAAACCTTTGATTTCAGATGGGCAATGGAATCCGAAATCATCGCCAGATTTTCTTCAAGCTCGATCCCGAGTGCCTCGGTCACCTGAAAATCCCAGCTTTTGCCGACCATGCACACAATCGGTGCATTCTGCGCCAGGCTGGCAAGCCCCGGATCATTGGATGCCGAACGACCGGCACGACGGGTCATGCCAAAGGCGGTCAGTTTGGAATTTTTAAGCTTGGGCGGATTGGCAAAAAATGCGTCATCGGTCGGGTTTGCCCCGGGCCAGCCGCCTTCGATATAGTCAATCGACAATTCGTCCAGTGCCTTGGCAATCGCGGTTTTGTCCGCGGCCGAAAAATCCACGCCCTGGGTCTGCTGCCCATCGCGCAAGGTACTGTCATAAAGATAGACGCGCTTGTCTGACATATTCATTCCAACTGATCGATCATCTCTCTTCGGGATCCGGGCTTTACGTTACGGCAGCCCTGATCCGCAAACGGGTCTGGCAAATTGCCGCAAAACACCCCACAGCGCAACAGCATTACGCAAAATGGGGTTTTCGGGCAATTTCACACCCTATCCCCTCCCTAACCCATCTTTAGGATAGCGGACCTGTCCCCTTGAATGATTGTAACCCCCACCTATCAATGCTTAACTCTACTATACATTGCAAAGTGGCCGGGGACTGCTCCATAAATTGAAGTCGCCCGGTTGCGGTCTAGGGACATCGACGATGGCACATGAAGCCACCACCAGCGTTGATTTAATGATGCTTGCCGGACTTACCTGGGAACGTACGGGTAAGAATTGCTGGACAGCTTCTGACAGGTTCGCCCATTACACCATTTTCCGCGATATCGACGAACGTTGGTACGGGGAATGGGAACGCGATGGCGAACGCATCCGCGCGAACTGGTCCTGCCCGATCCTTGAAACCTTTGCCGAATATATGGTCGATCACGCCCGGCGCAGCCCGACGGACGATCTGGACTGACTTTTTTCCTACTTCACCCTGTTTATCCTGCGTCTGTCAGGCGGATTTTTTGGGCGCCAATCCGGTGATGTTTGCGCCCGCGTGATCCGGGGCATTTGGCATGCTGTGCCGGCCCGTTTTCTGGCAATCGATTGCGATCAGTTCTTGCGTTTGAAGGCGGTTGCATTATGTGATGGGCAGGATCACACGAATAAACGCAAGGCTTACCAATGACGAACGCCATTCCCATGCAGATCGACATCGTTTCTGACGTTGTCTGCCCCTGGTGCATTATCGGGTATAAAAACCTTGAAGATGCCATCAGCCGTCTTGATGGCGAGATCGACGTCAAACTGCGCTGGCATCCGTTCGAACTGAACCGCGACATGCCGCCAGAAGGCCAGGACCTCGCCGAGCATATCAAGGAAAAATACGGCCTGACCGCCGATCAGAGTGCGGATAACCGTGCCCGCATCACCATGATGGGTGAAAATGTCGGCTTCCCGATCCATTTCAGCTCGGACAGCCGCATCTATAACACCTTTGACGCCCACCGCCTGCTCTATTGGGCGGGCAAGGAAGGCGAGTACGGACAACAGACCGCTCTTAAACTCAACCTGTTTGCCGCCTATTTCCAGGGTGGCGACAATATGGCTGATCACGGTGTTCTCAAACGCGCGGTCGAGGAAGTCGGGCTTTCGCCGGACCGTGCCGCAGAAATCCTTGCCAGCGACGAATTCGCCAAGGAAGTCCGCGCCGAAGAAGACGAGTTTGGCGAAGCAGGCATCAGCTCGGTCCCGACCTATGTCGTCAATGGCAAATTCGCCATTTCCGGTGGTCACCCGCCCGAAGTCTTTGAACAGGCACTTTCCGAAATCGCCCGTCAGGGGGATGAAATCCTCGCAGAAGCCGAAAGCGAAGCCTGACGGACCTTTTTCTGTATAAGTGATCGACGAACCAAAGCCCCGCCCATCTGCGTCGGGGCTTTTCGTTTCGATCGACAGTATAACAGTCTTGGCTTAAGGTTCTTTTGCCACCAGCAAAGGAACCTGCCCCATGCCGTCACTTGCCGAGATCGGGCTGTATTTGCCCGGAATATTGCTATCCTATGCCGCCCTTCTGGTCGGATTGATCAGCCCCGGCCCTGCTCTTTTGGGCCTGATGGGGGTATCGCTTGAACAGGGACGCTTCGCCGGACAGCGTTTTGCGCTGGGAATTGGAACCGGGTCGTTTTCCATCGGACTTTTGACCCTGACCGGGTTGTCGGCGGTTCTTGCCGCCTATGCCGATGCCATGACCGCCATTCGCATTTTTGGCGGCCTGTATTTGCTGTGGATGTCCTATCGGGCGTTTCGCACCGCCTTTCGCAAGGCCGCACCCGCCGATCCACAAGGGACAGCCAACGCGACCGATGGCACGTCACCACGCCAGATTTCCGGACGCGGATATTATTTCCGCGGGCTTGCGCTTCATCTGACCAACCCCAAAGCCATCCTGACCTGGATTGCGATCATTTCGATCGGCTTTCACCAGGGCGCACCCTTATGGGTTGGCGCAGCCATCGTGATCGGATGCGGCATGATTTCGACCAGCATCCATTTGCTTTATGCCACCGCCTTTTCGACGGCCCCGGCCATATCGATCTATCGCCGGGCAGCCAACTGGATCAACGGGGTGCTTGGCGTATTTTTCGCCGTGGTTGGATTGCGGCTGCTGGTCAATCGCTGATTGGCGGGGGATCGGCCAGTTCGGCCTTGGTCAGCCGCCGGGTCGTCACTCCGTTTTTAAGATCAAGCCAACCCGAAAAGATCGTCAGCCAAACAGCAATCAGCATGACATAGGCAATCTGCTGATCCATCACCCAAAGTGTTGCCGCGGCAAAGGCACACCAGATCAGCGGCACCGGCAGAAGTAACCAGCGCCACGTGCCGCGCGCCATCAGAACAAACCCCAATGTGCCCAGTGCGGTCGGATCGGCTGCACTGCCAAACAGTTCTGCCTGTATCAGATCACGCCCTTCAAGCAGCCCGACAAACGGATAGATCACGATTGCCACGACCATGATCGCAGCCCCGACATAAGATGTCAGATCCCCGCGCCAGCCAAACCGCAACGGCAAGGGACGGGCGGCAAAAACCAAAAGCAACAGGACCTCGATCACAAAGCCCGGCAGGATATAGGCCACCGCCCAGTTGATCGGCTGATAATATTGCCAGACAAAGCCATAGCTGGCCCAAGCCCAGATCAGCGACAGCAAAACAAGGATCACCCGGTTGCCGCGATGGCCATGGCGCATCGCCATGCCAGCCGCGACCAGACCGGCAACAAGGGCCGCAAGTACCGCCATCCACCACACGCTGTTCATGGTTTCAAACAGCCGGTAATAAACACGCGGCGAAAACAGCAGAAAATCCGCCAGTCCGTAATCCCACCATTCGGTCATGCCAGCTTTCCCATATCCTGTTTCCTAGATCAGAACGCCGACAACCGCTGCGATCTGTTCGCGCATCTTGTCATCGGGCAGACGTCCGGTTGCTGCGCGCATGTTTTCCGCCGCATGGGCCGGGTTGGTCGTGGCCGGGATCGGACAGGTCACGGACGGATGGGCAATCAGATATTTCAAAATCAGCTGTGCCCAGCTTTCCACTTCAAGCTCGGCGGCGAATTCCGGCAAAGGTTCACGTTCCAGCTGATCAAGAAGACTGCCACCGCGAAACGGGCGATTGACGATGACGGCAATGCCCCGGTCATAGGCCAGCGGCAGCAAATATTCCTCGACCTTGCGGTCGACCGGGTTGTACGTCACCTGAACGAAATCAAGCCGTTCATTTTTCATCACCGCAATCAGGTCTTCGGTCCGCCGCCCGTGGGATGTCGTCACCCCGACATAGCGCAACTGCCCTTCATTCTTCAGACGGAAAAGAAGCGGCAGATTGTCATTGATCCCCAAAAGATTATGGACCTGCAAAAGGTCAAATTTTCGGGTGTTCCAGCGTTTGCGTGTTTCGGAAATCTGATCAAGCCCGTCCCCGGACGTCCAGACCTTGTCGGTTGAGAACACCCGGTCATGGGCACCCAGTTTATCAAGACAATAACCGATAACCTCCTGGGCCGATCCATACATAGGCGAACTGTCGATCATCCGCCCGCCGGCATTGAAAAATGCCGATACCACATCCGCGCACTGATCACGCAGGGCCATGTCATTGCCAACATTGAACGTGATCCAGCTGCCAAGTCCGACCGCCGGAATTGCTTCGCCGGAGGACGGCACCTGTTTGCGGATAATGTCGGGAACATCCTTGCGCAGGGCGCCTTGCGCCACACCGGGCATCAAGGCCCCCAAAGAGGCCGACAGGCCAAGCGCACCGGCCCCTTGCATAAATCTGCGACGGTCAATTTCAGACATGAAAGACGTTGCCTTCCTGTTGGGTCCAATCCGTTCCGTACGATGATCCAACATGAATTGGGCAGAAATCTGCCCATGCGCAACCTTTGGTATTTATTGCCCGACTGTTGCCCGCCCAAACAAAAAGGCCGCAAGCACATTGCTTGCGGCCTTTGGTGATTTAAAGCTCGGATATGCCTTATACGCGCTTCCAGCTTGTACCTTCCTTGAAGTCTTCAAGGATGATACCGCGCGCCAGAAGATCATCACGGATCTTGTCAGCAGTTGCGAAATCCTTGTTCTTCTTGGCGTCTGCACGCTGGGCAATCAGGCCTTCGATCTCGGCGGCCTCGGCGGCATCAGCAGAACCGGTAAACCAGGCTTCCGGATCGCCTTCCAGAATACCAAGCAACTTGGCCGCGGCCAGGATTTCGCCCTTGGCCTCGGCGCGTTCATACTTGGTTTCCGCCTTGTTGAAACGGGTCACAAGGTTATGGAACTCGGCAATCGCAAGCGGCGTATTAAGATCATCACACAGCGCATCAAGAACCGCACGCGGCACCGGCACATTTTCCGGTGTCACGTCCGCACTTTGACGAAGGGCGGTATAGAAACGATCAAGTGCCTCTTTGGCCTGACGCAGGTTTTCTTCCGTCCAGTTGATCGGCTGATGATAATGGGTGCCCATCATCGCCAGACGGATGGCTTCGCCCGGCCAGTTTTCCAAAAGTTCATGCACGGTGACAAAGTTGCCAAGCGACTTGGACATCTTTTCACCTTCGACCATCAGATGGCCGTTATGCATCCAGTATTTGGCATAGCTCGAACCCTTGTTCGCGCAGCAGCTTTGCGCCAGTTCGTTTTCATGGTGCGGAAACACCAGATCCGAACCGCCGCCATGAATGTCGAAATTCTCGCCCAGATAACGGGTCGACATGGCCGAGCATTCAATATGCCAGCCCGGACGACCACGGCCCCACGGGCTGTCCCAGCCCGGAATGTCATCTTCGGACGGTTTCCACAGAACAAAGTCCGCCGGGTCCTGTTTATAGGGGGCGACTTCAACGCGGGCACCGGCAATCATTTCCTTGCGATCGCGACGTGACAATTTGCCATAGTCGTCAAACTTGCTGACAGAAAACAGAACGTGGCCTTCGGCGGCATAGGCAAAGCCCTGCTCGATCAGGCTTTCGCACATGGCGATCATTTCGGCGATATGTTCGGTCGCACGCGGTTCGATATCGGGCTTGGCGGCATTAAGCGCGCCCATATCATCAAGATAAGCCTGATGCGTGCGTTTGGTGATTTCGGAAATCGGCTCGCCGCTTTCCTTGGCACGGGCATTGATCTTGTCGTCAACGTCGGTGACGTTCCGGACATAGGTTACCTTGGGATAGATATGGCGCAGAACGCGCACCAGCGTATCAAACACCACCACCGGGCGCGCATTGCCGACATGGGCATAGTCGTAAACGGTCGGGCCGCAGACATAAAGGCGCACGTGATCGGGATCGATTGGCTCGAACACCTGCTTTTCGCGGGTCAGCGTGTCATAGATACGAAGGGTCTTGGTCATGTCAAAATTGTCCGTTTGGCTGTATTGGCGATTGAATGCGGGCATTTCCGGCGATCAAAGCAGATGCTCAGACCGCCTTCCCACACAACCGCGCACGCGCCTTTTCAGAACCGATCAGAACCAGCATCGCCGACATTTCCGGGCCATGTTCGCGTGCTGTCAGCGCCTTGCGAAGCGGCATGAAAAGCTGTTTGCCCTTGCGGCCCGTCGCCTCCTTGAGCGCACCGGTCCAGGTTTTCCAGCTGGTTGCGTCAAGCTCACCTTCGGGCAGCATATCGGCCGCCTGTTTGACGAACTCGGTATCCTCGGCATCGATTTCCGGGATCACGGTCTGATGAATAACGTCCCACCATTCCAGGGCCTCGGCCACGCGCCAGCAATTGCCGCGCACCGCATTCCAGAACATCTCATTGGCATCATTCATGCCCGCAGCAACCAGTTTCGGCTGCGCGGTTTCAAACGACATGTCATGAATGACTTTTTCGTTCAGGCTGGCCAGTTCGGCCGGATCGAATTTCGGCGTCGAACGGCCGTAATGATCCAGATCGAATTTATCAAGAACCTGGGTCAGGCTGGCCGGTTCGATTTTATCGGACGCCCCAAGGCCGGTCAGAAGACCGACAAGGGCTTCGACCTCGAACCCGTCATTGCGCAATTCACGCAGCGACAGACTGCCCAGACGTTTGGAAAGCTGCGAACCACCCGGTCCCGCCAAAAGCGGCATATGGGCAAATTCAAGCGCACCCGGCTTACCGCCAAGGGCAAGATACAGCAAGATCTGCGACACGGTGTTGGTCACATGATCTTCGCCGCGAATGATGTGGGTAACCCCCATTTCAAGGTCATCCACCACCGAGCCCAGCATATAAAGCAGCGATCCGTCTTCGCGGATCAAGACCGGATCCGACACATGTTCGGTGTCAAACGAGCAAAGCCCGCGCGTCAGATCATCCCATTCGACCATGCCGTCGGTCAGAAGGAAACGCCAATGCGGCTTGCGGCCTTCGGCTTCGAGTGCCTTGATCTCGTCAGGCGACAGGGTCAGCGCCTTGCGGTCATAGATGAAAGGCTGGTGACGCTGGCGGGCGGCCTTGCGTTTCCAGTTCAGTTCACCTTCGGTTTCATAGCACGGATAAAGCAATTCACGCTTTTTCAGGTCGGCAATTGCCGCATCATATTTGTCCTGACGAAGCGACTGGCGTTCTTCGCGGTCCCAGTCAATACCAAGCCATTCCAGATCTTCACGGATGGCATCAACATATTCATCCTTGGAACGCTCCGGATCGGTATCGTCAAAGCGCAGAATGAATTGGCCACCCGATTTACGGGCATAAAGCCAGTTCATCATGGCAACGCGGGCATTACCAACATGGAGAAGCCCGGTCGGGCTGGGGGCAAATCGAAGGACAGGTTTTGTCATATCTAACTTTTCAGTTCACTTGAATCACGTAACAAGGTTCGTGAAGCCATTGGTGATCGGATAGCGACGGTCACGGCCAAAGGCGCGCGGGGTGATCTTGACCCCCGGCGGTGCCTGACGGCGCTTATATTCCGCCCGATCCAGCAACCGCCAGACCCGGCGTACTGTGGCCTCGTCGTGACCACTATCCACGATATCGCGTACTGACCGCTCGCCTTCAATCATCTGATGAAGAATATCATCAAGAACATCATAAGGCGGCAGACTATCTTCGTCTTTCTGATCCGGGCGCAATTCGGCGGATGGCGGTTTGGTAATGATCCGTTCGGGGATCACCATGCCATCCGGGCCAAGTGCCCCGGCCGGTTTATGTTCGTTGCGCCAGTGGCACAGGGCAAACACCGTGGTTTTATAAAGGTCTTTCAGAACCGAATAGCCACCACACATGTCGCCATAAAGCGTGGCATAGCCAACCGACATTTCCGACTTGTTGCCGGTGGTCAGCACCATGTGGCCAAACTTGTTTGAAATCCCCATCAGGATGATTCCGCGCGAACGGGCCTGAATGTTTTCTTCGGTGATGTCGGCGTCACGCCCGTCAAAGGCCGGGGCCAGCATCTGTTCGAACGCGGCCATGGCCGGACCGATATTGATGCTTTCAATCCCGGTTTTCAGCATCCCCGCACAAATTTCCGCGTCTTCCAGGCTTTCGCGCGACGTGTAGGGCGACGGCATCATCACCAGCCGTACCCGATCCGACCCCAGCGCATCAACTGCAACCGCGGCCGAAAGCGCACTGTCAATGCCGCCCGACATACCGATCACGACACCGGGGAACCGGTTTTTATTCACATAATCGCGCAAGCCCAGAACAAGGGTCTGATAGATCGCATCAAGGCCAACCGGGTAATCGGCCTTGGGCGCATCATCGCCACAACGCCATTTGCCGTTATCATCCCTGGACCATGTGGTCACGACAACGTCCTCGGCAAAGGCCGGCAGGGCAACCGCAAGCGACCCGTCGCCATTAAGCCCGAACGATCCGCCATCAAAGACCAGCTCGTCCTGACCGCCAACTTCGTTGCAATAGATCATCGGTGCGCCGGTTTCCGAAACGCGGTCCTCGATCAGTTTGCGGCGCAAATCGCCCTTGTCTGCCTCGAACGGTGATCCGTTGGGCACCAGGAAAATCTCGGCCCCGGCTTTGGCAAGATGACCGACCACATTGGGGGTCCAGACATCTTCGCAAATCGGAACGCCAAGCTTCACACCCCTGAACGAAACCGGTTCGGGCATCGGACCGGCTGCGAAAACGCGTTTCTCGTCAAACACGCCATAATTCGGCAGATCCTGCTTGGCGCGGACATCAACGATCTTGCCCTGATCAATCAGGAGAACCGCGTTATGACGAATGCCGTCAATTTCCCATGGCGTGGTCAACAGCAATGCCGGACCATTTTCGCGTTTGGCTGTCTGTTCGCAAATGCTGGCGACGGCTTCATGCAGGTGACGCATGAAAGCAGGCTTCATCACCAGGTCTTCCGGCGGATAACCCGACAGCACCAATTCGGAATACAAAACAATATCAGCGCCCCGATCGGCCGCAGATTTCCAGGCAACCACAACCTTGTCCCGGTTACCGGCAACATCGCCGACAATCGGGTTAAGCTGGGCAATCGCAATGGCAAGCATATTTGTCATGATGTTGGAATAGGAGCCGCCTTACGCGGTGTCAATTGCGGAATACGCAATATCCCATGTTTCAAACAAGATTGCCATTCCTGCATGGCAGAATTGCAGTACCTCAAATCCCGCTAATTGACTGGGATCGCAGTCTGTTTCTGCATCTGTCATGATTTTTTCATGTTGATAATGACTTGCAATTCCGCAAGCAGCCCGGTCTATTTCACCCGACCGTGAACACACGGCAAAAAACATAACAATTGATACGAGCAAACAAAATGGCCAACAGCCCCACCTCTGCCGCCGAAATGGCGGTGGTAACCATTTCCCATATCCCGGGTCGGGAGATCAGCGAAAATCTTGGTATCGTTTTTGGCAGTTCGGTACGCAGCCGCAGCTTCCTGTTTGATATTTTCGCGACTTTCAAAAACCTTTTCGGCGGCGAAGTCCGATCCTATACCCGACTTCTTGAAGACGCCCAGCACGAAGCCACCAGCCGTCTGGTCGCCCAGGCACAAAAAATGGATGCCGATGCTGTCGTTGACGTCCATTTCGCCACATCCCAGGTTGCCTACAAAGCCGCCGAGATTTTTGCATACGGCACGGCCGTAAGACTGAAATAAGGAACAGGTGCATTTATCATGGAAGACCTGTTTCTTCCGGGAATTGCACTGACCATCCTGATCGGAATCGCCTATTTGACCGGCCGTCTGGCCGACAGGGCACATGAACGCGCGCTTGTGCGCGACGAAGCATTGTTGCCCCATCAATATCTTGATTCCGGGGATGCAGTTCCCGACACAGTTTCAATACAGCAATCCCGCATGGTGACCGGCAAGGTCGTCATTGCCGAAGACCGTTTTCGCAATCTGCTGGCGCGCTTGCGCGTTTTTGTTGGCGGACGTCTTGCCGCCCACGAGGCCGCCGTTATCCGTGCCAAACGCGAAGCCGTCCTGCGCCTGCGCATCAATGCCCAGGGGGCAAGCCACATCATCGGGCTTCGGTTCCAGTCGGCCGAAATCAGTCGCGGCATGATCGAAATGATCGCATCGGGCACCGCCCTTTATACCGATCATCGTCCAACGGGTGGCAAACCGGCCTCCCTGCCCGATGACGGGGTGAATATCAGTCACCGCAATCTGTTGACCGAACTGGCATCGGCCAGCATGGCATTTCTTTTGATCTGCTGGGGGATTTATACCGCAAGCGGCTTTGCCATCGAATGGGCAGCAAGCAGCATCTCGGTAAAGGACGAAGTCGCGATCTGGTCTGAACTTGAACCGGAAATCATTGACGGCCATCGCGTCGGTTCCCAACGCAATGTGTTTGAAAACTATCTGGTTGATCTGATCAATTCTGTCCCCAAAGAGGCCCTTGGACCGGCACGCGATTATGACTTTGATGTCATGATCATTCCTGATTCGTCGCCAAATGCCGCGGCCCTGCCCGGCGGCCTGATCCTGGTCAATAGCGGGATGCTTGATCTGGTCGAAAGCGAGAACGAGCTTCTGTCGATCCTTGGTCATGAAATCGGTCACTATAACGGCCGCGATCATCTTGAAGGACTGGGACGCGAAATTGTCGGTGTCGCCTTGTCCGCCATGATGTTCCAGACCGATGCGATTTTGACAACATGGGTCGCCGGGTGGCCGAAATTGCTGGCTGATCGGGATCATTCGCGCAGTCAGGAACTCGATGCCGATGACTGGAGCATCAAGATCCTGATGGCAAAATACGGTCATGTTGGCGGCGTATCGCGGACCTTTGAAAAACTGGCCGCCATGCAGGGGGATCACAGCGTCATGGACTATCTGTCGACACATCCCCACCCGATGGACCGCGTAAACCGGCTTGATGACATGGCCCGTGAACGGGGACTTCCGATTGGCGAGACGATCGACCTGCAAACCGGGTTTGATAACTTTCTTAAAAAGTTTGACGAAATCCCGGCCCAGTCTTTGGAATTCCAATAAACAACAACTTTCCGACACAGGATATTGAACAATGCGTGGACTTTTCGCCCCGTTCCGCTTTCTGAGCGTCAGCGGCCAGCCCAATACCGAATTCTGGCTGACCCAGTGCATCATTCTGGCATCAACCGTTCTGGGTGTGTATCTGGCAAGCTTTGCCGGCTTTGAGATTGCCGTCGATTTCGACCGCTATCAAAGCACATCGGATGTCTATAACCTTGAACGATCGCTCGAAGCGGAATTTGTCGACAATATCGAAAAAGTCGAAACCTGGATTGCCGAATATCCGGAAGGCCCCATGACCTGGCACGCCCCGCAACTTGCGCCGCGCGAACGCCACAAACTTGATGATATGGTCTGGGAAACCATGCGCTATTCCCCCCGCACTTTCGAGGTCGATCCGCAAATCATTACCGGTGTGCGCCGGTTCTATTCCGACATTGACGCCCAGATGACCATCATGTTCATGCAGCAAAATGCCAATGGCATGGCCCGCAATGCCCTTAAGAATATGGGGGAAATCGTTGCCACGGCACGCAACGGCGTCCTGCCGTTGCTCAGATCGGAAATCGAACGTCTGGACGGGGAACTGGCAGACATGACGGACTGACCGTCATCTGCCATATCCGAACAACACAAAGCCGGGGCAAAACTGTCTCGGCTTTTTCTTTCGATGGATCCGGGAAAGCGGGCTTAACGACGCCTGACGCCCCGCCAAACGGCACGCTAAAGTGACCGCTCAAAGCGCAAGTGCGGCGTCGATTTCATCCTGGCTCATGGTTTTGGCCGAACCGTGAATAATGCCACTGGCGACATCCATGAATTTTTGCAGTGATACGGTGATGGCATGCGCGGTTTCGCGCAACAATGCCTCGTTCCCGTCCGCAATGATGGCTTCAAGCTGGGTTATCGCGTGGGCAACAATGGTATTGAGGTGATTGATCGTTTCTTCAAACGGTTGACGGAATCGCGGCGGCACGTGTTCATAGGCCTCGATCGCCAGTTCCTTGTCGGAAAAGGTGCTATCGCGGAAATGGTCCTGATAGCTTTTCGGTGCCCATTCCTTGCAATCCTCGATCATGTCAGGCATGTCCGGCACCATTTCGAGAAGCATCACGATCTCATTGAAATGATTGAGATAATCGGTCGCCAAAAGCGTGGTCGAGGAAATATTTGTTCCCTCTACTTTCTGTTGCCATTCGGTGAAATCCGCTTCATCCACCATCCGCGTTGCGACCTCTTGAATTTTGTTCTTGTGCAGGATTGCCCTGAATTTCTTTATACTTAAGGATATTTCATGGCGTTTGGTAGAGGTTTTTTTACAGCCAGGCCCCTTGATTGCACGACGAAACGTTCCTGTAACGCAATTTAACCCACAAAATACTGATATTCAGCGCCCAAACGGGATTCAATTTTGTGAAATTGCCTGCATCACCAACCATCATCACCCCGAACACACCAAAATCGCAAGAAATTCGTCCGCAGCAATGCGGCTGCGATGTTCGTTTCTTGTCGATCACGGTCCTTATTGGCCATCGGGGCCCCTTATAAAACAAGGCGCCCGGTTTCCCGGACGCCTTGCTGATCGACACGCATGTCGAAATATTCGAAATCAGATCAGGCAGAAGCCGCAAGCTGCTCTGCGCGGATGCTGTCACGTTCTTTTTTGATCATTTCGGCCATCAGGAAGGCAAGCTCAAGCGCCTGGCCACCATTAAGGCGCGGATCGCAATGGGTGTGGTAACGATCCGAAAGCGCGTCTTCGGTCACTTCACGTGCGCCACCGATGCATTCGGTCACGTCCGTTCCGGTCATTTCGAAATGAACACCACCGGCATGGGTGCCTTCGGCCTTGTGAACATCAAAGAAGTTTTTGACTTCCGACAGGATCGAATCAAACGGACGGGTTTTGTAACCGTTCGCGGCCTTGATCGTGTTGCCATGCATCGGATCGCACGACCAGACAACCTTGCGGCCTTCGGCCTTAACACGTTTGACCAGACGCGGCAGATGATCACCAACCTTGTCGGCCCCCATACGGGCAATCAGGGTCAGACGACCGGCTTCGTTTTGCGGGTTCAGACGATCGATCAGTCGGATCAGATCATCTTCATCCATGGTCGGGCCGCATTTCATGCCAATCGGGTTTTTAACCCCGCGCATGAATTCAACATGGGCCCCGTCAAGGTTACGGGTACGATCGCCAATCCACAGCATATGCGCCGAGCAGTCATAATATTCGCCGGTCAGGCTGTCCTGACGGGTCAGGGCCTGCTCATAACCCAGAAGCAATGCTTCGTGCGAGGTATAGAAATCGGTCTCGCGCAACTGCGGGGCACTGTCGGCGGTAATGCCGCAGGCCTGCATGAAGGCGACCGCCTCGTCAATCTGGGTGGTCAGCTTGCTGTAACGTTCGGCCGCCGGGCTGCCATCAACGAATGACAGGTTCCAGCGATGGATTTTGGTCAGATCGGCAAAACCGCCCTGGGCAAAGGCACGCAGCAGGTTAAGCGTCGCCGCCGACTGGTTATAGGCGCGAATTTGACGCTGCGGGTCGGGAATACGGGCTTCTTCGGTGAACTCGATCCCGTTGACCACGTCACCGCGATAGCTTGGCAGTTCGACGCCATTGATGGTTTCGGTATCGGCCGAACGCGGCTTGGCAAACTGGCCCGCCATCCGGCCGACCTTGACCACCGGGCAGGACGCACCAAAGGTCAGAACAACCGCCATCTGCAACATGACCTTGAAGGTGTCGCGAATGTTGTTCGGATGGAATTCCTTAAAGCTTTCGGCGCAGTCGCCGCCCTGCAGCAGGAAGGCATTGCCTTCTGCGACTTCACCAAGCTTTTCTTTAAGTGCGCGCGCTTCGCCAGCAAATACCAAAGGAGGATAGCTGCCGAGCTCTTGCTCTACGGCCTCGAGGGCCTGTGCATCTGGATAAGTCGGCACCTGCTTGATCGGCAGGTTGCGCCAGCTATCAATGCTCCAGCTCTTGCTCATTTGCTTCCTCTCAATCCGGCATGTTCTTGATCATGCCGCCATTATAACACAAATCCGGTTTTTCGGCGGATTTCCGCCCTGTGGTCCGGTCATTGAACCGGGCCAAACTTGATACGGGTTTTGATCACGTATTTCCACCCCTTCTAGACTTAAGGACGATAAAAACCCGCAATTTTTTGCCAACACACCCAAAAAACACGCAAAATTCCACTCATTCCCGCCAGATTATCCGGATGGCGGCGGGCTTGACCAAACAGTCATAGCAATCAACTAGGTGCGAATCCGCCCATGCGCAATCGCCGGACGAGTTATCCCAACCAGTTACGCCACCCGATTCCGCTGACCACCGACGCTGATCAATTGCACAGTCTGGCAAATGCGGGCACACTGCGCACGCGTCACACCATTGTCCGGACCCTCCATGCCCATTGAAACCATTGCCATTATTGCCTGTGCCTATTTTGTTGCCGCCTTTGTAAAAGGCGCAACGGGTCTCGGGTTTTCGACATCGGCCCTGCCGATCCTGGCCCTTGGACTGGGTCTTAAGGCCGGCATGCCGCTTGTCATCATCCCGTCGCTTGTCAGCAATTCAATCATTATGGTTCAGGCCGGACATTTTCGCGAAACCGTCAATCGGTTCTGGCCGATGTTTCTGGCGACCATCCCGGGACTTCTGATCGGGCTTGCCGTCCTTGAGATGATCGACAGCATTGTGGCGGGTGCGGTTCTAGGGCTGGTTCTGATGAATTACGGGGCGATCACGCTGTTTCGCCATGGCAAGCCGATTTCGGACAAGGTTGCACGCCGCCTGGCACCGATTTCCGGTTTTTCCACCGGGCTGGTCAATGGCATTACCGGGTCACAGGTGATGCCGGTTCTGCCCTTTCTGCTTTCCATGCGCCTGGATCCCAAACGCTTTATCCAGGCCATCAATATCTCGTTCAGTCTTTCAAGCATCGTAATGGCCTTTGGCCTGAGCCGGATGGGCTTGATGACGCTTGAAACCATCTGGATATCGCTTGCCGGACTGGTTCCGGTTTATATCGGAACGAAACTTGGCAGTGCTGTGCGCAACCGCATGGATGCCGAAACATTCCGCAAGGTCGTTCTGATCATGCTGATCATTTTTGGCGTGATCCTTGTTGCGAAATTCGTGACCAACTAAGGCAATCACACATCCCCCGCACGGGGGATGTGGCAGAAAAGCGCGTGCAATCAATCGCATGGAATTTATAGTGGATCAGTAATCCCGAAGCACACCCGCACAGCGCAAAGCCCGGAAACTGATTTGATGACACGCATTTTGACGATCGCCATTGCGGCTGCGACCCTTTGGCTTGCCACCGCAGCCCACCAAACCGCACAGGCCCAAAGTATCACGGCGATGGATGCGTTTTTGCGCGACTTGAAGCACATGCATGTACAGGCCTTGCAGTTCTGCGACAGCAACCGCAACATCATGTCAGCCAGCGACCTTTCCAAGGCAACCAAAGAAAATGACATCTTCGAGCTGCTGTGCATGCGCGCGCTGAAAGGGCGCAGCATTGCCAATACCGGCTGGACGTTTTACCACGAAGGCGAACGGATTGAGGGCGGCACATCGGATTTTCTGGCAATGTTGAAGGGCTTTAATATCGAAGGAAAGCTGTTCTATACCGTCATTGGCCATCGCAAGATCAAACAACATATCGGCCAACCGAACGCGCGCGTATTCTATCAACCCCGCGCGACACTTTATCGCTATGTCGATGGCGAAATGCAGCACGTCTTTGAATTCATCGATCCGCAAACCATGAACTGGAACAGCCCGATCCCCGAAAAGCCGGATTTCTCGGCGGCAAGCAAACAGCATTCCGTGGCAATCGATGACGTCTGGAACGCAGTCCTGCTCGAAGAATTCGGTCAGACTGTCAGCTTTATCTCCGCTACCCAATAGCAACACCGATCCTGACTGGCGATCGCTGAGGGATTTTGATATCAACGCTTCAATGAAAACCATCGCCCGCCCCGCTTTTGCCGAAACCGAAGAAAAGAAATCACGCTTTCTGGCCGAACTCGTTTTTCACGACGATCTGGCCGGGCGGATTGACGCGTTGCGCGCCCTTCATCCCAAGGCCAACCATCACGTAAATGCCTATCGCTATCTTAATGAGGAAGATCAGCTGATCGAGCATGGCAAGGATGATGGCGAACCGTCGGGGACATCGGGCATCCCTTGCCTCAAGGTTCTTCAGGGGCGTGATCTGATCAATGTGGCGGTGATCGTTACTCGCTATTTCGGCGGCACAAAATTGGGCACCGGCGGGCTGGTTCGCGCCTATAGCGGGGCGGCCAACGCGGTGTGTGACGTTGCGGAAATCATTGACTATGTCCCGCAGGGCGAGGCGGATCTGTTTGCCGGATTTTCCGATGCCGGCACGCTTGAACAGGCCTGCGCACAGGATGGCATCACCATCCTTGATCGGCAGTTTGACACCCAAGGCACGCGCATCAAAATTGCCGGACCGCGCGAGATGCTTGGCGACCTTGCCAAACGTTTCCCGTTACCCGAAGCCGAATAGGCCCGTGACAAATCAGGCCAGCGTTATTTCTGGCGTGACGTGCTTTCGCGTTGCTGAAGCTCAAACCCGAGATCGACGATCTTTTGTTCGGGTACTTCGCCGTCAAGTTCGGCCTTGATCATTTCGACCGCACGTTTGCCAATGGCATAGCGGTCGGTTCGGATCGAGGTCAGGGACGGGTGACTTGCCGCCATCATTTCAAGGTCGTTAAACCCGATGATGCCCATGTCATCAGGCACGGAAATGCCGGCCTTCTGACAGCCAAACAATGCCCCGAGTGCCAGATCATCATTGTTGCAAAATACCGCATCAAGATCGGACCGGCGTGCCCGCAATTGCCCGATCAGTTCCGCACCAAGCGACACACTTGATGAAACCGTGGTGGTCATGATCAGATCCGGGTCATAGCGCCCGCCAATCCGCAGGGCATCCTTGAAGCCTTCAAGACGGCGATGCGACCGGGGATCCATTCGCGCACCAAGGAAACCGATGCGCTTGTATCCCTTTTGCATAAGATGGGTACCGGCAGCCTTGCCACCTTCGAAATGCGAGAACCCGACCATCATATCAATCGGGTCATCGCCGACTTCCATGATCTGAACCACCGGACATTCGGCATTTTGCAAAAGTTCGCGGGTGGCATCGGTCTGATCGGTGCCGGCAATGATCATTGCCGACGGCCCCTGCCCCAGGAAGGTCCGCACAAGGCGTTCCTCGTCCTTGGCGACGTAACGCGAATTGCCCAGCTGGACCTGAAACGGCCCCTGATCCAGTTCGTCATAAATCGCACGCAAGGTATCGGCGAAGACGTTGTTGGTGAGCGACGGCACGATCACCCCGACAATATTGGAACGAGTCGAGGCCAATGCGCTGGCATGGGAATGCGGCACGTAATTGAGCTTTCTCACCGCATTATTGATCTTCCTGCGCAGGTGATCAGACACCTTTGAGGGATCACGCAATGCGCGTGAGACTGTGATTGTGCTGACACCGGCCTTCTCGGCAACATCAGCAATTGTCGGCCGCCCGGCCCCTTTGCGTTTCCTCATACCCTTACATTTATTACGTCTTTTGGCTGCCGACAAGCGCCTTGTGATTGGCACGAAATTCGGCAGTTGACTCAATGTTAGCGCTAACATTATGTTAGCGCTAACATCATAACACGACAGGGCTGTCCAAGTGTAAAACCCGCCCTGAAAACCAGTGAGACCATCAATTTCATGAACCGGCAGACCAAATATGTCGTCGTCATGGGCGTGTGCGGATCGGGCAAAACCGAAGTCGCGCGACGCCTGGCCAGCATCACGGAAAATGCGTGGCTTGATGCCGACGATCATCATCCCAAAGAAAATGTCGCGCATATGAGTCGCGGCCTGCCGCTGAATGATGAAATGCGCTGGCCATGGCTGGATGCGGTCTGTGCTGCGGCACAGACTGTTGGAGAAACCACCGATCCGACCACCCCGCTCGGCACCCCGTTTCCCGGCACGGTTTTCATTGCCTGTTCGGCCCTTAAGCGCCGGTATCGCGATTTCATTCGCAGCCGTTTGGGCCATGTCAGTTTTGTGTTTCTCAATGGTCCGCGCCAATTGATTTTCGACCGCATGAACAGCCGCGCTGATCACTTCATGCCGTCACAACTTCTTGACAGTCAGCTTCACGATCTTGAACCGCCGGGCCCCGATGAAGACCCGCTGGCTGTTTCTATCGAAGGCCCGCTTGATGCAATCGTCCAAACCGCTGTTTCGGGTTTGAAGCAGCGTTACGCCACCCCGGAAGCCTGACGGCGACCGGAACCGCGTATAAAAATCAACCCAGGGAGAAAACAAATGAACATGTCCTTGAAAACATTGGCCGGCGCAGCCGTTGCCATCACCATGAGCGTAAGCGCCCCGTTTGCCGCAAACGCCCAGGATTACAGCTTCAAATTCCAGTCCAGTGACCCGGCCGGCAACCCGAACTTCATCATTCAGCAGGAATGGGCAGAACGCGTTGGCACCCTGACCGGTGGTCGCATTTCCATCGAAATGCTGCCGGTTGGATCGGTTGTTGAACATAACGAAACCCAGGACGCGATTGCGGCCGGCATTCTTGACGGTCACATCACCGATACCAGCTATTTCTCGGGCAAGGATCCGGCATTCGGCCTGATTGCCAACCCGGTTGGCGCATGGTCCGACCCGCAGGAAATGTTCCGCTTCATGGAATATGGCGGCGGCAAGGAACTGATGAATTCACTGGTCGAACCTTATGGCCTGCATTTCATCGGTGCGACCACCCCGGGTCTTGAAGCATTCGTGTCCGCCGTTCCGCTTGATGGCGTTGACGACCTTAAAGGCCTTAAAATGCGCGCGCCCGAAGGCATGGTAAACGAAGTCTTTGCTGCTGCCGGTGCCACCCCGGTCAATATTCCGGGTTCGGAAGTCTTTACCTCCCTTGATAAAAAAGTGATCGAGGCTGCCGATTACACCGTGTTCTCGACCAACCAGGCACAGGGTCTGCACGACATTGCCAAACATCCGGTCTATCCGGGCTTCCATTCCATGCCGCTGGTCGAAGTTTCGATGAACAAGGCGAAATGGGATGGTCTTCCGGCCGATCTTCAGGAAATCCTGACCGTTTCGGTCCGCGACCTTGCACAGGATGAAGTTTCCCAGCTGGTCGCCAAGGACATGAAGGCAGTTGCAGAAGCCCGCGCCAAGGGTGACATCACCATTCACAACTGGTCGCAGGAAGAACGCAACAAGTTCCGCGCCATTGCCACCAAACAGTGGGCGAAAGTTGCCGAACGTTCCGAAAATGCCAAAAAGGTCTATGATACCCTGATGGAATATCTGACCTCGCAGGGCATGATCTAAGACCTGTCGAACCTGATCGGGGTGGCAAGCACCATGCTTGTTGCCCCGGTTGCAACAGCCTGCGGTGTCAGACCACCCGGTCTGCCCGGTGCAATCTGACAACCGGTACCGTTCGAGACGGCGGAACCGGTGCGGCCTCCCCCGCGTGTCAGATTGCAGGCTGTTTCTATATCGTCCCGAAGGATTACCTGATAATGACCCATCCCGCGGAACAGAACGCGCCGACCACCCCGGCGGCCATCGCCGACGAGGACACCGTGACGGTCCCGGCGGAATCCGGGCTTTATGGCAAGATGGTCGACAAGGTCGGCACCGTCTTTGCCATCGGATTTCTGGCCTCGATGAGCGTGCTGATCATTGAAATCATCATGCGCCATGTTTTTGACAGTCCGACACTTTGGGCCCATGAAACAACGACATTCCTGTGCGGGATCGGATTTGTGTTTGGCGGCCTGTTCTGTGCGTCACGCAACAAGCACATCCGGGTGGTCATTCTTTATGACATTGCCGGACCGAAAATGCGCCGGGCACTTGATATCGCCATTTCGGTGATTTGCGCGGTGGCATCGGGCTTCTTTGCCTGGGCGGCATGGTTGATGGTCGGACGTGCGGCCTTTGCCCCGGACGGATCGATCCGTCTTGAAACCAGCGGATCGGCCTGGAACCCGCCCTTTCCGTCGCTTCTTAAAATCTTTCTGCTGATCGTGATGGTGGCTTTGACCATTCAGTTTGTCATTCTGGCCATCAATTACATGCGCGGCCTTGGCGGCAAGGATGCCAAAAGTTAGGCCCACCGCATGCCAAATGCCAACATCCCCCATCGCTTTCATATGACATTCGACGCGCCACAATGCGCAATCAGGAACCGGCTTGATGTTTGATTTACAGTCCCTTGGCATTGAATACGGCACACTTGCCATGTTCGTCATGCTGCTTGGTTTTCTTATCACCGGCATGCCGCTGGCCTTTGTTACGCTTTTGATTGCCCTGATCTTTACCCTGGGATGGTTCGGCCCGATGGCCGTTCCGCTGATCACCAGCCGGGTTTATTCATTCGTTTCGTCCTTTGTCTTTGTCTCGGTCCCGATGTTCGTGCTGATGGCAGCGATCCTTGACCGATCGGGGATTGCGCGTGATCTGTTTGATGCCATGCGGCTTTTTGGCGGGCGTTTGCGCGGTGGCGTTGCGGTTCAGACGATCTTTGTTGCGGTCATTCTGGCCGCCATGAGCGGCATCATCGGCGGCGAAATTGTGCTGCTGGGCCTGATTGCCCTGCCCCAGATGCTGCGTCAGGGCTATGACAAGAACCTTGCGATCGGTGTGGTATGTGCGGGCGGGTCGCTTGGCACCATGGTCCCGCCTTCGATCGTTCTGATCATTTACGGCCTGACGGCCAATGTTTCGATCGGCGATCTGTTTACATCGGCCTTTGTGCCGGGCTTCATGCTGGCGGGCTTTTACGTCGCCTATGTCCTGTTCCGGTCCTATACCGGGGATAATGTTGCGCCGCCGCCCCAAACCGAAAAAATCCCCCATGCGGAAAAAATGCGCCTGCTTAAGGGGCTTTTCCTGCCCATTCTGGTGGTTTTCTGTGTTCTTGGATCAATCTATGGCGGGATCGCATCGGTCACCGAGGCATCGGCAGTTGGTGTTGCCGGGGTGATTGTATCGACGATCCTGCGTCGTGAATTCTCGCTTACGATGCTTAAGGCCGCGGCCATTCAAACGCTTTCGACCTGTGGCATGATTGTCTGGATCGGGATCGGTGCATCGGCCCTTGTCGGGGTGTTCAACCTGATGGGCGGGATCAAGTTCGTATCGGGCCTGATTACCGGCATTTCCGATGATCCGACCATGATCATCCTGTTCATGATGCTGATCCTGTTTGTGCTGGGCATGTTCCTCGATTGGGTGGGCATCGCCCTTCTGACCATGCCGATCTTTGTGCCGATCGTAAAACAGCTTGGCTTTGATCCGGTCTGGTTTGGCGTTCTGTTTGCCATGAACATGCAGGTCAGTTTCCTGTCGCCGCCCTTTGGCCCGGCCGCCTTCTATCTTAAATCCGTTGCCCCGCCCGACATATCACTGGGCGATATTTTCAAGGCCCTTCTGCCCTTTATCTGTCTTCAGATTTTGGCGGTTGCGCTTCTGATTATCTTCCCGGGCATTACCGGGCGATAATCTGACTGATCCCTTTGGGCGGAGCCGCGCGGCTCCGCCTTTTGCGTATGATTTGCGTATCAAAGGTCACCACCGATGAAAATCACCGCCATCGAAACCGTCCGCATTGCTGAACGCCCCAATCTGTTATGGGTACAGGTCCATACCGACGAAGGCATTACCGGCCTTGGCGAGACATTCTTCATGTCTGAAACGGTCGAGGCCTATTTGCATGAATATGTCGCCCCGCGCGTGATCGGACGCGATCCGTTGCAAATCGATCTTTTATCGGCGGATCTTGTCGGCTATGTCGGGTTCCGATCATCCGGTGCGGAAGTACGCGGTAATTCGGCCTTTGACATCGCGCTTTGGGATATTTTCGGCAAGGCCACCAGCCTTCCAATCACACAGCTTCTGGGCGGCTTTTCACGCCGTGAAATCCGCACTTACAATACGTGCGCCGGCACCGAATACATTAAAAAGGCCACGGGCCAGACCACGGCCAACTATGATCTGAATGCCAAATCGGCCAAGGATTATGACGATCTGAACGGGTTCCTGTATCGGGCTGATGAACTTGCAGAATCGCTTTTGGAAGACGGCATTACAGCGATGAAAATTTGGCCGTTTGATATCGCGGCTGAAAAAACCCGCGGGCAATATATCTCGCTGCCGGATTTGAAATCCTGTCTCGAACCGTTCGAGAAAATCCGCAAGGCCGTGGGCGACAAGATCGACATCATGGTTGAATTCCATTCGATGTGGCAGCTCCTCCCTGCCCAGCAAATCGCCAAGGCACTCACCCCCTATCAGACGTTTTGGCACGAAGACCCGATCCGCATGGACAGCCTTTCAAGTCTGAAACGCTATGCCGAGGTTTCACCGGCCCCGATTTGCGCATCGGAAACACTCGGATCGCGCTGGGCATTTCGCGATTTGCTTGAAACCGATGCTGCGGGGGTTGTGATGCTTGATCTAAGCTGGTGCGGCGGCCTGTCCGAGGCCCGCAAGATTGCCGCCATGGCCGAAGCCTGGCACCTGCCGGTCGCGCCGCATGATTGCACCGGGCCGATTGTTCTGACCGCGTCCACCCATCTGTCGCTTAATGCGCCCAATGCGTTGGTGCAGGAAAGTGTGCGTGCGTTCTACAACACCTGGTATCGCGACCTGGTAACCAACCTGCCCAAAGTCACAAACGGCATGATCACCATCCCCGACGGACCGGGACTGGGTACAGAACTGAACCCGGACCTTGAAAAGGCATTTAAGGTTTCGCGACGGAAATCGGTTGCTGAATAACCAAATGCAAACAGGCGGTGCCATACAGCACCGCCTGTTTTGATTTCAGCCAGATCAATCGGGTTTATTCGGAAACCGGGAACCGCATGGTGACGAATTCCTCGGCCGCAGACGGATGAACTGCGACGGTTTGATCGAACTGGGCCTTGGTCGCCCCCATGCGGACCGCAATGCCGATGCCCTGAATGATCTCGGCTGCATCGGGACCGACCATGTGGGCACCAAGAACGACATCGGTCGTTTTATCGACAATCAGCTTCATCAGCGTTTTTTCATCGCGGCCCGAAAGCGTGTGGCGCATCGGTTTGAAGGTCGATTTGTAAATCACGACCTCGCCACCCTTGGCACGTGCTTCTTCCTCGGACAGGCCGACGGTGCCGACCGGCGGCTGACTGAATACGGCGGTCGGGATCCCCTGATAGGTCATGTGCCAAGGCTTGCCGCCATAAACAGTATCGGCAAAGGCCATGCCTTCCTTGATCGCAACCGGGGTCAGTTGCACCCGGTCGGTCACATCGCCAACCGCATAGATGTTTTCGGTCGTGGTCTGAAGGCCCTGATTGATTTTGACAGCACCGCGCGCATCGGTTTCAACACCGGCATTTTCCAAACCAAGGCCCGACGTATTGGGGGCGCGCCCGGTGGCAAACATCACCTGATCGGCAATCATGGTCGACCCGTCGGTGAGGGTCAGTGACAGGCTGCCATCAGCCTGTTTTTCAATCGCGGTGACGTTGGTATTCACGCGCAGATCGATGCCCTTTTTAACGATTTCCCCGGCCAGATGGTTGCGGATGTCGTTATCAAAGCCGCGCAGGATCTGTTCGCTGCGATAAAGCTGGGTCACGCGGGATCCAAGACCGGCAAATATCCCGGCAAATTCAACTGCGATGTAGCCACCACCAACCACGACAACGCGCTTGGGCAGCTCATCAAGATAGAATGCCTCGTTCGAGGTGATGGCATGGTCCGCCCCCGGAATGTCTGGCTTGGTCGGATGGCCACCAACAGCAATCAGAATGCGCTCGGCCGTGACTTCGCGGTCGCCAACGATGACGGTGTGGGCATCCTTGAAGGTGGCGCGATGTTCAAACAGTTCGACATTCGAGCCAGCCAGAAGCTTTTTATAGATGCCGTTCAGACGGTCAATCTCGGCATCCTTGTTGGCGATCAGCGTTTTCCAGCTGAAGGTCGGCTCCCCCGGCAGGGTCCAGCCATAGGCAGATGCGTCTTCGAAATCCTCGGCGAAATGTGCGCCATACACCAGAAGCTTTTTGGGCACACAACCCCGGATAACACAGGTGCCGCCGACCTGGCTTTCCTCGGCGATGGCGACCTTTGCGCCATATCCCGATGCCACGCGGGCTGCGCGCACGCCACCCGATCCGGCACCGATTACAAACAGATCAAAATCATAGTCCGACATGCGGAAATCCCTATTTTTGGTCAATTGACAACATGGCGCCAAATGTAGGGCGATAATTCCCAAAGTCGAGGCAAAACCAAGCAAAGTGGCCGTAAATTTCGTGTGAAGGGCCGTGAAGATCAAAAAGGATGATCAGTTTAACCAACCCGAGATAGCATTTTTAAACTTTCGCGCTATATGATGGGCAAGACGCGATGGGGATTGCGATGAATAAAGGAAAAACTCGATGAACGACCATATTCACGGTCAGGACGCGTCTTTTGACAATGCACCGCATTATGCGGACGAGCGTGGCGGCAATACCGCCCTTGTCTGTTACGGGCTTATGATCGCAACCCTGTTTACGGCCTTTGCCACCGGGCTGATTGCGCTGATCGTGTCCTATATCGCGCGCGAAGATGACAATCACTGGACCAACAGCCATTACACATTCGTGATCCGCACATTCTGGATCAGCATCCTTTATGCCATCATTCTGGGCTTCTTTACCTTTGTGATTGGCTGGGTTCCGCTTCTGGGCTGGGCGATTGTCGGCTTGATGGGCCTTTATACCACTGCCTGGTTCATCGGGCGCAATGTGATTGGGCTTTTGCGTGCCCTTAACGGGCGTCCGATCGACAACCCGCAAAGCTGGCTCTTCGGCTAAGCCGGCACTCCAAAGATGCTTTAAATACGGTGCAATCGGCGCGAAATCACTTTGCCCGATTGCACCGGACTCCCTCGCCCGTTAAAGTCAGTCGGAACACAAGATACACGACACGGACAGGGGTAGCACCGCCATGACATTGGCGTCGTCTGCGCAAGGGTCTGGCGATAAAATGCGCTGGGAAAACCTTCTTTCATCTCATCGGCTTGAATTTCGGGATGGCAAAATCCGCCTGCCCGAAGGTGCGCCCTATCCGACGCCAGATGGCAGAAGCCCGTTTCAGATCGATGTGGATCGGGTGATTTTTTCCTCCTCGTTCCGTCGTCTTCAGAACAAGACACAGGTTCATCCACTTTCCGATAACGACCATGTCCATACCCGTCTGACCCATACGATTGAAGTCGGATCGGTCGGGCAGTCACTTGGCCTGATGGCCGGGGCGCATATCGTCAAAAACCTGCCCGAAGGATCGGAAACCACGGTCGCCGATATCGGCTATATGGTTCAGGCGGCCTGTCTTGCCCATGATATCGGCAACCCGCCCTTTGGCCATTCCGGTGAAGATGCCATCAATGAATGGTTCACCACATCGCGCCTTGCCAAGGACGAGCTGACATCGCGCCTTTCCGGGCCGGAGCTTGAAGACCTTCGTCATTTTGAAGGCAATGCGCAAGGCTTGCGCATCATCAGTCAGCTTGAAATGAAGCGCTTTGACGGCGGGCTTAACCTGACATACGGAACGCTTGGCAGTTTCATCAAATATCCGCGCAGCACGTCGGTCCCCGATAGCCGCCGCAAGGAATATACCGGCCTTAAAAAGCCCGGCTATTATCAGGCGGAACGCGATATCGCCTTTGCCATTGCACGCGTTTGCGGGCTGAGCCCGCTTGACGGGTTTGACGGGGCATGGCGGCGCCATCCGCTGGTTTACCTTGTCGAGGCGGCGGACGATATTTGCTATTCGGTGGTTGATCTTGAAGATGGCTGGGAATTGGGCTGTGTCAGTTTCGAGGAAGTCGAACGTGCGCTTGCCCCGATTGCGCGCCATCCGGAAAAATATCAGGGTGATGCCGAACAACGCTGGAAAGACCTTCGCGCCGAGGGCTGGTATGCCGAGAAGTCGGAAAGTGACCGGATCGGGTTCCTGCGTGGCAAGGCCATCGGCAATCTGGTCAAGGCCGCGGTTGATGCCTTTATCGAACATGAAGACGCGCTTCTGGCCGGCACACTTGAAGGCGATCTGTTGGCCAACACCCCGCTTGGTCCACATGCCAAGGCGTGCAAGAAGCTTGCGGTCGAAAAGATTTACAATGCGCCCCATGTCCTGCCGATCGAGATGGCCGGGTTCGAGGTCATAAACGGTCTGCTCGACAGTTTTGTCCGTGCTGCCATCGACATTGACGAACATAAAAATCATGGCAAGCGCTTGCCGCCCCAGGCAGACCGGATCGACAAGCTTCTGTCGGGCAAACTGTCCGAGGCACCCGATCTTTACAGCCGCCTGATGCGGGTGATGGATTACATATCTGGCATGACGGATCGCTATGCCGTCACCCTGTTTCGCAAGCTTCAGGGCATTACGATCTGAATGAAAAAACCCGGCCAGATGGCCGGGTTTTTCGTTTCAAGCAACAATGTGCCTAGATGATGTAGTGAATACCGCATTCGGTTTTGTCCTGACCGGCCCAGCGACCGGCACGTACATCGGTTGAATTGGGATCAACGCGGTCCGTGCAAGGCATGCAGCCAATCGACAGGAAACCTTCGGCCTGAAGCGGATGACGCGGCAGCGCACGATGTTCAAAGATATCCTCGATATCTTCGCGCTTGTAGCCCGCCAGCGGGTTGATCTTGATCCGCGTGCCGGCCGGTTCGATCACCGGAAGGGCATCACGTTCCCCGCCATGGAACCGTTTGCGACCGGTCAGCCAGGCATCATAGCCTTCCAGTGCACGTTGCAGCGGTTCAACCTTGCGCAGGTAGCAGCATTTCGCCGTGTCCGAGGCAAACAGCATCCCGTTGGGGTCTGCGGCCTTAAGCTTTTCCTCGTCCGGGCGCATGATCCGGATATTGGTCAGGCCCAGCTGATCGACCAGCTGTTCCCGATATTTGTGGGTTTCACCAAACAGCTTGCGGGTATCGAGGAAAATCACCGGCAGATCGCGATCCACCTCGGCAACCAGCGCCAGCAAAGCCGCGGCCTCGGTCCCGAAGGACGAGGTCATGGTCACGCGCCCTTGGAATTCTTCATGCACCATCGGTTCGATCAGCGAAACGCCCTGCAAATGACCATATTTGTCAAGCAGGCGCGCGGCACGATCGGTTGCTTCTTCGACGGACATGGAGCCGCCAGAAACAATATCTTCTTCACGTATGACATTCATGGCAACCATCTCCGCCGATCGATATATTCGTCGGTCTTTTGCAGCAGTGTCTGCATATCGGCACCGCTGGCTTTCCATTTCTCTCTCTGGTCGGACAATTCGCGCAGGCGCTTGTCCCATGTTGGCACCAGCCAGGTTTCAATCGCACGACGGATACGGCCAGCAAGTCGCGGGCTGTGACCGTTCGTCGATACCGTAATCATCAGGTCACCGCGCTGTACCCGCGCTGGCGAAAAAAAATCACAGTATTCTTTGACGTCTTCGACATTGGCAATGGTGCCGACGGCCTTGGCAATGGCGGCAAGTTCGGCTGCCTTTTCTTCGCCAAGGTCGACAATGAACATGATCGATGCCGCATTCACATCCGCCGAATTCGGCAAATAGCGATGCAGGCGATCACCGGCCTGATCGACCAGTTCGGGTATCGGGTTTTCTGAATAAACGGTGACGTATTTTGCCCCATCACCGTCAAACTGGCGCAAACGGTTCAGGGTTGCCTGACCGTTCCCAACCAAAGCGACCGAAAGTCGCGTAAGGTCCAGATTGATGGGAAACATCGTCGATCCTCTAAACGTAGTTTCTGTTTGTTGTCCATAACTATGGGTGTGGAAATCAAAATATTCAATACATTTTTCATGTGTTTTATGTTTATATAACATTTTATTTTGTGTTTATTAAGCACGGTGATTTTTGATCCGAAAGGCCACCTGCGCCCGTAAAGCTTTTCCTGCAATTTTTCGAAAAAGCCCCTATATTGGGCCAAATTCAGGCACATCTGTGCCCTTGAGAATAACGACCAAGAGAGCGTCCCGATGCCAAGCAGTGCCGCCCCTGCCCTGTCCGATCACCCGACCACCGCCCCTGTTGCCCACAAGAATGTTGCCATCTGGCTTTTCGGGTGCGCTGCGATGGTCTTTATCATGGTGGTGATCGGTGGCCTGACCCGCCTGACAGAATCGGGACTTTCAATCGTTGAATGGCGTCCGTTCACCGGCATTATCCCGCCGCTGAACGAAGCAGACTGGACCGCCCTTTATCAGCAATACAGCCAGTATCCCGAATTCCAGAAAATCAATGCCTGGATGTCGGTCGAAGATTTCAAATCGATCTTCTGGCTGGAATTCATCCATCGCCTTTGGGGTCGATTGATCGGGGTTGTGTTCTTTATTCCGTTCGTCTGGTTCCTGGCCAAAAAGTCGATTGATGGCACCACCAAGTGGAAACTGTGGGGGCTTTTCATTCTTGGTGGTCTTCAGGGACTGATGGGCTGGTACATGGTGATGAGCGGGCTGGTGGATCGCCCTGATGTCAGCCAGTACCGCCTGACCGCACATTTCGGGCTGGCACTTGTGATTTTCATAGCCCTTCTGTGGGTCGGGCTGCAACAGTTTGCACCGCGTTCGTTTGCAACAAATGCATCAAGGCGCAGTTGGCAGCTTTTGGGGCTTATTGTCTTTACCGCCCTTTCCGGTGGCTTTGTTGCCGGGCTTGATGCCGGATATGCCTTTAACACCTTCCCGCTGATGGATGGGCAACTGATCCCCGACGGGCTTTATGTGTTTGATCCGGTCTGGCTGGCCCCGTTCGAGGACCATATGACCGTGCAATGGGATCATCGCTGGTTGGCGAAACTGACCTTTGTCATGGTTCTGGTCTTTTGGTGGCGTGCGGGCAAATGGAACCTGACATCTGATCAGCGCTTTGCCACGCATCTGGTTCTGGCCGCGGCCTGCCTTCAGGTTGCGCTTGGCATTTCGACCCTGCTCAGTGTTATCTGGCTTCCGCTTGGCGTTGCACATCAGGCCGGGGCGGTGGTTCTTGTCGGCACGGCAACCTATGCCGCATACCGGTTACGTTCCGAGAACTGATCAATATTGAACAAACAGTGCCGCGGGCTTTCATAATCGTGCTTTGCGGTCTATATAAAACGCTACGGCAATGGTTCTTTGCCATTGACCGAAAAGTACCTTTAACGGCACCGGCCGGCACGGATGGATACCCGGACATCTTTCGGGGGCATCTGGCGTCACGGCCAATTGCCACAAAGGGAAAGTCAAATTGCCCAGGCTGAAATTTTCAGCCCCCAAGGAGGTTCCATGACCGATCTTCGCACCACTGATAATCTGTTTTTCGCCAAGGGCGATCTTGATCGTGACCGGCTTGAATCACAGGTCAATGACGCGCTGGGTACCGCCGAAGACGGGGAACTGTTCCTGGAATACCGCCAGTCCGAAAGCCTTGTATGGGATGACGGACGCCTGCGCAGTGCGAATTTCGATACGGCACAGGGTTTTGGCCTGCGTGCGGTTGCCGACGAAGCCACGGCTTTTTCCCATTCCAACGAATTGTCCAATGATGCGGTTGCGCGTGCCGCCGAAACCGTCAAGGCGGTCGGATCGGGTCGTTCGGGCAAGGTCGATTTGGGATCAATCGGCACCAATGTGTCGCTTTATTCCGATGTGAACCCGCTTGGCGAAGCAACGTTCGAGGCCAAGGTTGACCTTCTGGCCCAGATTGATGCCTATGCCCGGTCGCGTGATCCGCGCGTTGTTCAGGTTTCCGCATCGATTTCCGGCAACTGGCAGGCCGTGCAGATCTGGCGTTCGGGCGGCCAGCGCATTGGCGATATCCGCCCGCTGGTACGTTTCAATGTCTCGGTCGTTGTCAAACAGGGCGACCGCATGGAAACCGGATCGCATGGCGAAGGCGGCCGGATCGGCTATGACGGTTTCTTTGATGAGAAAACCTGGAAAAAGGCGGTTGATGAATCGCTTCGTCAGGCTGTTGTGAACCTTGATTCCGTTGCCGCCCCTGCGGGTGAAATGACCGTGGTGCTTGGTCCGGGCTGGCCGGGAATTCTGCTGCACGAAGCCATCGGTCACGGGCTTGAGGGTGATTTTAACCGCAAGGGCACATCGGCCTTTGCCGGGCTGCTTGGTCAGCGCATTGCATCGCCGGGTGTCACGGTGGTTGATGACGGCACCATAAATGATCGCCGCGGGTCGCTTTCCATTGATGATGAAGGCACCCCGACCCAGCGCACCGTTTTGATCGAGGACGGCATTCTCAAAGGCTTTATGCAGGATCGCCTCAATGCGCGTCTGACCGGGGTGAAATCAACAGGTAACGGCCGTCGCCAATCCTATGCCCATGCGCCGATGCCGCGCATGACCAACACCTATATGCTGGGTGGTGACAAGGAACCCGAAGAAGTATTGGCGTCCGTCAAAAAAGGCATCTATGCCGTGAATTTTGGCGGTGGTCAGGTCGACATCACGTCGGGCAAATTCGTATTTTCCGCATCGGAAGCCTACCTGATCGAAGACGGCAAGCTTGGCGCACCGGTCAAGGGTGCGACCCTGATCGGTAATGGCCCCGACAGCCTGACCAAGGTTTCCATGATCGGCAATGACATGGAACTTGATAACGGGATCGGCACCTGTGGCAAGGATGGACAGGGTGTGCCGGTTGGCGTTGGTCAGCCGACCTTGCGCATTGATGGCCTGACTGTGGGCGGGACCGCTGTCTGATAATCCGGCCAGACTCATCCGGATGCAGGGGTTTTCGCCAATTCCTGCATCCGCAAGTATAAGAAAACTATACAGACAAATCCAATCTCACCGGTCACCTGAATGGCTTCCATCGGCCCGTCATAGTTCATAATCTGTCTAAAGAAGATCAATAAGGTTTTGACGCGTCAGGGTTGAAGTTTGCCACCCGGCTTGATTGTCATGATCAAGTCGAGGCGGCCGTCACGATCCGAGAACTTTTGGGGGAAAGCTTGAAGACAAGCCGATGGCGGCACGGTTCTGCAATTGCAACCGTACTTGGCACACTGGTAATGGGGGTTTCCGGTGCCAATGCCCAGCAAAGCGTTGATGTACGCACAGATGAAGCACGTCAGCTTTCGGACGATTTTGACCGCCTGCGAGACGCCACGGAACGTGCCAACCTGCTTTTGCGCACTGACGATGGCGGCGACATTACCTATGCCGATATTCTTGCCAATCCTGACGACATTGTTCTGAATTTCCGCTGGGCCAAGGCGCAATTGGCGCGCGGTGAAGTCCGTGGTGCTTCGGCAACCCTTGAACGTATTCTGGTTCTTGACCCGGATCTGGCGCCGGTGCGGCTTTACTACGCCATCGTGCTTTATCGTCTTGATAGTCTTGATGAGGCACGCGCACAGTTTGACCGCCTGCGCCAAATGGACATCTCGCCCGAGGTCGCCGCCAGTATCGACAGCTATGTTGATGCCATCGAAAGACGGCGCCAACGGCTTCGTCAGGCACTGACTGTCACACTGGGTTCGCAAGTCGATAGCAACAGGAACTCGGCCCCGAATGACAAACAGCAGCTGGCCACTGGCAGCCTGATCAACATCACGTCGACATCGGACAAACCGCAAAATGACATCGCCTATATCGGGGCGCTGCGTTACGACATCAGCTATGATCTTGGCTATCAGGAAGGGCACGAAGTCTTTGCCAGCGTAACCGGTTATGGCAGTGACCAGGTCAGACTTGATTCCCTTGATCTTGGTTCGTTTTCTGTTGATGTCGGAACCCGTCTGCGCGGCGGTTACTGGATGCTGACACCAAGTGTGAACCAGACCGTCCAATCGCTGAGCAAGGAAAAATACCTGACATCCCGTTCAGGACGGCTGCGTCTTGACTGGAACCCGCGCCCGTTTTTCAACCTCAATGGCGAAGTCAGCTACGCTGATGAGCGTTTTCAGAACACGAGTGAATCCAGTGCCTTGCGCCTTCATTCCGGTCAACGCTATGGCAGCAGGCTGGGCACGAATTACAGCTGGACCCCCAACAACCGCACCTCGTTTAACCTTTCTGCAGGTAAAAAGGAGGCTGCGCGCAACTATTACAGCTATGACAGCTTGAGTGGCGAGTTGATCCATGCTTATCTGTTTGGTGGGGGAAGTTACATAAGTGGAAGTTTCCGCTATGGGATCGACCGGTATCGCGATCCGGATTATCTGGTGACGGGCAATTCACCCCGCCACCGTATGGATCGCAGCGCACGGACAAGATTGACCTATGGCGCACCTCTTTCACAAATACTGCCATCGGATTTGTTTGGGGATAGTAATACGGCAAATCAGATTTATGACCTGCTGGCGCCAATCAACTGGTCGATCACAGGTGAATATCTGAACACTAAATCGAACATTCCCAACTATGAATACCACAATGCCAGGGCGCAGATTTATCTGACCCGGCGATGGGAGTTCTAGTGATGCTGAACAATGCGACCACCACCCTTCACCACCGGTTCAAACGCCTTGTGCGCGGTGCTGCGCTTGGTGCCGTTTGTGCCCTGCCCCTGATGCAAACAGTACCGGCCCGGGCCGAAGTCACCGTTGAAATGGCAGGCGTATCCGCCGCTGTTACCGGTGATGTAACACTTAACAAGGTAACAGGCGAAATCGGTATCCTTGTCGAAAGCGGCATGCCGGTCTATCTGGGCGACCGGATCATCACATCCCCCAATTCGGGAATGCAGATCCTGCTGCTTGACGAAACCGTTTTCACCATCGGTCCGGACAGCGACGTTGCCATTGACGAGTTTGTCTATGACCCGGCCACGGGCGATGGACGGATTGTTGCCGATATGGCACGCGGGGTCATGCGGTTTGTTACCGGAAAAATTCCGCTAAATAACCCGTCGAGCATGGATATCAACCTTCCGGTCGGCTCAATCGGCATCCGGGGAACCATCGGCCTGATCCGGTCGGTTTCCGTCGAACAGGCCAATGCAATTCTGCCGGGTTCTTTTGATACATCCGATCCCGACACCGCCAATCAGCAGATCTTTATGGCGGTCAATCAAGGCCCTGGCCTTGCACGCAACGACACAACATCGCGCCCGGGCGCCTTCGCCGTGACCGATCAGAATGGCAATAGTGAAAACATCACCGGGGAAAATTTCGGGGTGTTCGTTGGCAGCAACGTGGTGACAGAACCATCACGCTTCCCGCTTGGTGCTGCGAGTTTTGACTTCTCGACCAACCTTGTTCGCACGGCATCGCGCAGCGATGATGACAGTGACGGCACCAGCAGTGGCACATCAACATCAACCGCCCAAAATGCCGCAGCGTCCCCGCAACAAACCGGCCTGACCGCCGGCCAGGCCCAACAGGCAAATGCACAAACCGGCTCGAACATGGCAGTAAGCCTTGATGTCGCTCTTGCGCAGGTAGGGTCAACATCAGCATCTTCAAGTCAGGGCGAGATCACGTCGATCATCGGGAATGTTGTTTCCACAAGCAGCAGTAGCGGCAGCAGCGACAGCGGCAGCGGCAGCGGCAGCGGCAGCAGCGATAGCACCTTTACGTTCGATGGCCTACGGCAAGTTACTGGTGGTCTTGTTAATACCGGAACAGTTACCGCGAGCAGCGGCTCTCTCTCCTATTCGTTCTTCACGTCCGTGGACTACAATAACCGAAAAATTAACATTCAATTTTCATCCATTATCGATAGTAGCAGCGAACTGCAGGCACTACCTGGAAGCGCACAAATTAGCAATTTTGACTATTCCGGTGAAAACGGTGCGGCTGCTTTCACTAGCGGAGACTTTGACTACCAAAGCGGATGTCTATCCAATTCAAGTGCGGCAGGATGTAGCGCCAGCGTTACTTTCACAGATGCATCAAATATCGATTTCCAACTGAAAACCAATGCAGAATCTGGCGGTGCTGCTGGAACAGCCCCTCTACCTTGATCCAACAAAGACGAAGCAGCCAAAGAAATGCGCCTGAGCAAAAACAGCCTGCTTCGCGTTCTTCATTATCTGATTCCATTGGGCATCCTGCTGACTTGCATCTTTTTGCGGTGGCAGGATGTTCCATTCGTCGATCAGATGCGGATGAGTGTTTTTGACACCTATCAGCGTATTGCACCACGTCCTTTTGAAGATGTCGGGGTGCGTATCATCGATATCGACGAAAAAAGTCTTGAGGAACTGGGCCAATGGCCCTGGCCGCGCACCCGGCTTGCCGGGCTGGTGTATCGGTTGCGTTCGGCAGGTGCACGGGTTGTCGGGTTTGATGTGGTGTTTGCCGAACCCGATCGGACGTCGCCTGCGCGCGTGGTCAAGGACTGGCCCAAAGGTCGTGAGATCGGCGAAATCACGGCACAGGCCGAAAGCCTTCCTGATCATGACAGCCTGCTTGCCAAATTCATTCGCGGTACGGGACAAGTTGTCACAGCCATTCAGCTTAGCACCAAAAAGCTTGAAACCCCGCCGCGCCAGATTGGCAATTTCAGTGTTTCCGGCGAAGCCGGACGTCAATTATCCGATTTCATCGCCGTATTGCCCGGGGCTGCGAAGAACCTTGATGTCATAGAAGACGCCGCAAGCGGCAACGCCCTGGTCAATGTTTCACCCGGTCAGGATGGGGTGGTCCGACGGGTTCCGTTGCTGGCCGCACTTGACTATGACCTGCCTGCGATTGGCATGCCGATCTATCCGACCCTGTCGATGGAGATGCTGCGCGTTCTGCAAGATGCCCCGCGAACCATGAATGTCCGTCTTTCGGGTGCAAGCGGCAGCGCCCGCTGGACCCAGTCCGAAGGGGTCGAAGCCATCCGCGTTGGCGCGGTCACCATCCCGACCGACTATGCCGGTTATATGTGGGTGCATTTTACCGGTCATAAGCCCGAACGTTATATTTCAGCCGTTGATGTCATGACCGACAAGCTGCCAGCCGACAGCCTGCGCAACACATATGTACTGATCGGCACCAGCGCAGCCGGGCTGCTTGATTTGCGCTCGACCCCGCTTGACCGGGTTCTTCCTGGTGTCGAGGTCCATGCCGAAATGCTTGAACAGATGCTGCTTGGGCATTTTTTGACCCGCCCCTATTGGGCCGCGGAAAGCGAAAGCCTTGTCCTGCTTTTGATCGGTCTGTTTTTTGTGTTTGCGGTTCCGCGACTTGGTGCGGTCTGGCCAGCCGTGATTGGCGGCACCCTTGCATTTGGTGCGGCCGGCATTTCCTGGTGGGCATATGATGCCAAACTGCTGCTGATTGATCCGGTCTATCCGCTGGTCAGTTTGTTGGCAGTATATCTTGCCACCAGTTCAATCGGCTTCATGCGGACCGAAGGCGAACGTCGCCAGGTACGCACGGCATTTGGCAACTATTTGTCCCCGGCACTGGTCAATGAATTGTCGCGCCACCCCGAACGCCTGAAACTGGGCGGTGAAACCCGCGACATGACATTGATGTTTTGTGATGTCCGCGGATTTACATCCATTTCCGAAGGTTTCAAATCAAATCCGCAAGGACTGACACGTCTGATCAACCGGCTATTGACACCTTTGACCAAATGCATTCTCGATCGCGAAGGCACCATCGACAAATATATGGGCGACTGCATCATGGCATTCTGGAATGCGCCGCTTGATGTGGAAAACCACGCCCATCATGCGTGTGACAGCGCCCTTGCCATGCGACAAGCACTTGATGTTCTCAATACCGAACGCCTTGCCGAAGCCAAACGCGACAATGCACCTTTCCTGCCGCTGAATATCGGGATCGGGATCAATTGCGGGGATTGCCTGGTCGGCAATATGGGGTCCGATCAGCGGTTTGATTATTCTGTGCTGGGCGATGCGGTCAATCTGGCGTCGCGCCTTGAAGGTCAGTCAAAGAATTACGGTGTTGATATCGTTCTGGGCGAAGAAGTCGCCAAACGGGTGGAAAACGATTTCGCCACCCTTGAACTTGATCTGATTGCGGTCAAAGGCAAAAGCGAAGCTGTCCACATCTTTGCACTGCTTGGCGATGGCAAGCTGTGCCAGACTGATGCATTCCGAAACTGTGCGGCACTTCATAAATCCATGCTTGCGGCCTATCGCCAGCAACAGTGGCAAGAGGCCGAAAACCTGATTGCGCAATGTCGCCAGGCATCACGCGGTATTGGCGCGCTTGCAGGTCTGTATGACATGTATGCCGACCGCATTGCCACATTCCGCACAAGCCCGCCGCCCGCCGACTGGAACGGGGTGTTTGTGGCAACCAGCAAATAGCTGGCTTGCCAAAAGGCCGGTTTCGCAACACTGTGAAAGAAAACAGGCAGTCTTGATGGTGGCAGGAAAATACAGGCCACTAGCGGATTGATTGCCACCTGCCTTGCGCCCCACCAACGTAACGAGGCCCTGATGAATTTCTCGTCTGATAATGTGTCGCCAATCTGCCCGGAAATATTGAACGCGATCGCCGCCGAAAGCGAAAGTGCCGCCCTTCCATACGGCGCAGATGATAAAAGCAGGCAACTTGATGCTGCCTTTTCCAGATTGTTTGGCACAGATGTATCGGTGGTGCCGGTGGCGACCGGGACGGCGGCCAATCTTATCGGATTATCCGGGCTTGTTTCCCCGTTTGGCGGGATTGTTTGCCACCATCACGCCCATATCAATATGACGGAATCAACCGGTGTGGCCTTTTATGGCAATGGCGCCAAACTTCTGGGCATTGACGGTCCGTCCGCCAAGATCGAGGCCGAAACCCTTGACCGGTATCTGAGCACCCATATTTCCAATGGCATGCATTCGGTTGATCCGGAATGTGTTGCCATCACCCAAAGTACGGAATTCGGAACCGTTTATGACGTTTCGGAAATTCAGGCGATCGGCAAGGTCTGCCAGAAACACCAGACCCGTCTTTTCATGGACGGGGCACGTTTTGCCAACGCGGTCGCAGCCCTTGATTGTCATCCGGCCGACATCACCTGGAAGGCTGGTGTTGATGTTCTGAGCTTCGGGGCGACAAAGAATGGCGCATTGGCGGTTGATGCGATTGTGCTGTTTGACCCGGCCTTGCGCCGCCACACCGAAAAAAACCGCAAACGTGGCGGACACCTGTTTTCAAAGCACCGCTATCTTGCCGCACAATTGCTGGCATATCTGGAAGATGATCTTTGGCTGCGCAACGCCCGCCACGCCAATGACGCGGCCAAAGAACTGCAAAAAAGCCTTGAACAGCTTGGTGCGACTGCGGCCTTTCCACCGCAAGGCAACGAGCTGTTCATGCATATGAATGACGATCTTGCCAAACGCCTGGGCGACAATGGCCTGGTATTTCGCCCGTGGGGATCCATTGGCCCGGATGCCTATCGGTTTGTCTGCGCCTGGAACAGCCCGATTGAGGCCATTCGCGATCTGCCACACACACTTGCCTGATCCGCGCTGTTTGCCAAAATAACGCCCGCCATGTGATAAGCATTCAAAGCCCGCCTGCCCGGTTGCACCCGATCAGGGTTCACCGAACTGCCACCAGATAATTGCGAGATAGAAGATGAATTTTGCCTCTGACAATGTGTCGCCCTTTTGCCCGGAAGTCCTTGAAGCCCTGAGCGCAGAAGCCAAAAGCAACGCCCCGGCCTATGGCGGTGATGACATCAGTCAGCAACTTGACCATGCCTTTTCCGAACTGTTTGACAAGGAAGTGGCCGTCATCCCGGTTGCGACCGGCACCGCCGCCAATTGCATCAGTCTGTCGGCACTTGTGTCCCCGTATGGCGGCATCATTTGCCATCACGAGGCCCACATCAACGAAGATGAAAGCACCGGGGTTGCCTTTTTCACCGGCGGGGCAAAACTGATTGCGATGGACGGCCCGACCGCCAAGCTTGAAGCAGATGCCCTTGACCGCTTCGTTGCCGGTCAGGTCAATCGCGGGGTGCATTCAGTTGCCCCGGAATGCGTTGCCATCACCCAGGCCACCGAACTTGGCACGGTCTATCGCCCGGACGAGGTTGCGGCCATTGGCGAAGTTTGCCGCAAACACGATCTGCGTCTGTTCATGGATGGCGCACGTTTTGCAAATGCGGTTGCCCATCTTGATTGTTCCCCGGCAGACATCACCTGGAAAGCGGGTGTGGACGCCATCAGTTTCGGCGCCACCAAAAATGGTGCAATGGCGGTTGATGCCATTGTGCTGTTTGATACAAGCCTGAAACACCGGGTCGAGCAGGCCCGCAAACGCAGTGGTCATTTGCATTCCAAACATCGCTATCTGGCGACCCAGCTTCTGGCCTATGTCAAAAATGACGTGTGGCTCAAGAATGCCGCGCATGCCAACAAGGCCTCCGCGACCCTTGGCGACATCCTGATCGGGCGTGGTGCAAGTCTGGCCCATCCGGCCGATGGCAACGAACTGTTTGTCAAACTGTCGCCTGAACTGGCTTCGCAATTGCGGGACGCCGGGGTGATGTTCCATCCGTGGCCGTCACTCGGGGCGGATATCTATCGCTTTGTTGCGGCCTGGAACACGGATATCGGGCAAATCACCGAACTGAATACTACCCTGGGGTAGTAAACTGGCTTTCGGACCGGCTTGCGAATCAAACGAATCATTAAAATTCAACGGATTATGAATCGTTTAAAAGCACATCTGAATGACGTGATATTCACCCTTGCCGGTCCGAGCCCCGAAAAAAATGCACATCTCCCATACGTAAATGTTGGGGTGATTTTCATAAAAATAACAAACACTTGACATAAATTCATCATTCAGATGTCATGTCCAAACTACGTAGAACCACGCAGCAAGCGTTGACGATACGTAGAAACCCTGATTATTTTCCCTCGTCGATTGCCAACATAAATTTCTGTTGGATCGGGTAAACCCCGTCCGTTCCAATATGGCGAAGTCAAACATGACCTGAACAAGATCATGCAGGCCGCCTTGATTTGCACGGACCAGCCTTGAGGGAGGCATTTAATGAAAGCGAATTTCGTCAAAGTGGCGATTGGTGCAGGCCTGCTTGCGGCCACTGCACTTGCTGCTCCGACCGCCGCTTCGGCAAAAACCCTGGTATATTGCTCGGAAGGTAGCCCGGAAGGCTTCAACCCGTCGCTTTACACCGCAGGTACCACGTTTGATGCTTCTTCGCGTCAGATCTACAACCGTTTGGTACAGTTCAAACGCGGCACCACCACCATCGTTCCGGGTCTTGCGACCAGCTGGGACGTTTCGGCTGATGGTCAGGAATATACCTTTAACCTGCGTAAAGGTGTGAAGTTCCACACGACTGACCTGTTCACCCCGACCCGTGATTTCAATGCTGATGACGTGATCTTCACCTTCATGCGTCAGTTTGACAAAAATCATCCGTATCATGGTGTTTCCGGCGGCTCGTATGAGTACTTCAACGCAATGTCCATGCCGGACCTGATCAAGGACATCGTCAAAGTTGACGATTACACCGTTAAATTTGTTCTGAACCGTCCGGAAGCACCGTTCATCGCCAACATGGCAATGGATTTCGCATCCGTTCTGTCGGCTGAATATGCAGACAAGATGATGGAAGCCGGCACGCCGGAGCAGGTTGACCTTGAGCCAGTCGGCACCGGTCCGTTCCAGCGCATTCAGTATCAAAAAGATGCGGTCATCCGTTACAAGGCATTCCCGGAATATTGGGAAGGCAAAGCCGCAATCGACAACCTGATCTTTGCCATTACCCCGGACAGCACCGTTCGCTACCAGAAGCTTAAAGCTGGCGAATGCCATGTTATGCCGTACCCGAACCCGGCTGACCTGACCGAGATGGATGCAGACGCAGACATCAACCTGATGAGCCAGGAAGGTCTGAACGTCGGCTATCTGGGCTACAACACCCAGAAAGAGCCGTTCACCAATCCGAAAGTCCGTAAAGCACTGAACATGGCGATCAACAAAGACGCCATCATCGAAGGTGTTTATCAGGGTGCCGGTGCTGCTGCCAAAAACCCGATCCCGCCGACCATCTGGTCTTATAACAACGACACCGTTGATGACCCGTATGATCCGGAAGCTGCAAAAGCAATGCTTGCAGAAGCAGGTTTCCCGGAAGGCTTCAAAACCGACATCTGGGCCATGCCGGTTCAGCGTCCTTACAACCCGAACGCACGCCGTATGGCCGAACTGATTCAGGCTGACTGGGCGAAAATCGGTGTTGATGCCGAAATCGTATCCTACGAGTGGGGCGAATACCTTGAGCGCACCAAAAAAGGTGAACAGGGTACCTTCATGCTCGGTTGGACCGGTGATAACGGCGACCCCGACAACTTCCTTGCTGTTCTGCTTGGCTGCGATGCAGTTGGCGGCTCGAACCGTGCACAGTGGTGCAACGAAGAGTTCGACAAGCTGATCCAGCAGGCAAAAACCACCTCGGACGTTCTTGAGCGTACCCGTCTGTACGAAGAAGCTCAGCTGGTCTTCAAACGTGAAGCACCGTGGGCAACCATCGCACACTCGATCGTTTTCGAACCGATCCGTAACGAAGTCGTTGACTACAAGATTGATCCGTTTGGCGGTCACATCTTCTATGGCGTCGACATCAAAGAATAAGACGACCTAAAACCTTGTCGAAGAGGCCCGGTCTTCCGGGCCTCTTTGCAATTCCGCAATAGAGAGAGACGTCCACCCGTGCCGAGAACACGCGTGGATGCACAAAAAGGCCCGATGGCATGCTAGGATTCCTGTTTCGCCGTTTGGGGGACATCATCCCGACCTTCTTCGGTGTCACCCTTCTGGTATTCTTCCTGATACGCCTCATTCCCGGCGACCCGATTCTGATGATGGCCGGTGAACGTGGTGTTGATGCAGCACGATACGCAGAACTTCAGGCACAATACGGTTTCGACCAACCGATTATCGTTCAGTATTTCGATTACCTGATGGGCGTATTCCAGGGTGATCTGGGCAAATCGTTTGTCACCAAGAAGCCGGTCATTGAAGAATTCCTGACTTTGTTCCCGGCAACGGTTGAACTCAGCATCATGGGGATCCTGTTTGCCGTTATCCTGGGTGTGCCGCTCGGTGTGCTGGCTGCCATCCATCGTGGAAAATGGATCGATCATCTGACCATGTCAGTTTCCCTGACCGGGTATTCGATGCCGATTTTCTGGTGGGCGCTTCTTCTGATCATGTTCTTTTCGACAACACTTGGCTGGACCCCCGTTTCCGGTCGGCTGTCGGTGCTGTACTACATTCAGCCAACCACGGGCTTCATGCTGATCGATACCCTGATCAGTGATGAAAAAGGTGCCTTTATCAGCGCGCTGCGCCATATGATCCTGCCAACGGTGGCGCTTGGCACCATACCGATGGCCGTGATCGCGCGTATGACACGTTCTTCGATGCTTGAAGTTCTCGGCGAAGAATATATCCGCGTTGCCCGTGCCAAAGGTCTGGCACCGATCCGTGTCATCATGGTCCACGCCCTGCGCAATGCCCTGATCCCGGTTATCACCGTCATCGGCCTTCAGGTCGGTGTGTTGCTGGCCGGTGCGATCCTGACCGAGACGATCTTCTCCTGGCCGGGCATTGGCAAATGGATCATCGAAGCCATGAACCGTCGCGATTATCCGACCATTCAGGGCGGCATTCTGATGATTGCCTTCCTGGTTATGGGCGTGAACCTGATCGTCGATCTTCTGTACGGGATTGTTAACCCCCGTATTCGTCATAAACGCTAAGGGGACTGCGAAAGATGAGCGAGAATACCACCCCGTCCGCAGCCCCGGCAGCCAATGTCGCAGAGCCGATTGGTGCTCCGCCCAGCCCGCTGCGCGAAACCTGGGACTATTTCCGTAAGAACCGTGGTGCTTATGTCGGATTGATGGTCATTGCCTTCATCCTGTTCCTGGCACTGACCGCCCAATGGATTGCACCGTTTGATCCGATTGCACAGGACCGCACCGCGTTCCTGAAACCGCCGGTCTGGATGGAAGGCGGCGACCCGCGTTACCTGCTTGGAACCGATGCGGTTGGCCGCGATATCCTGTCGCGTCTGATCCATGGTGCGCAGCTGTCGGTATCGATCGGCGTATTCGTTGTGATCCTGTCGATGATTTCGGGCATTTGCCTGGGCATGGTTGCGGGTTATTTCCGCGGCTGGGTCGAAGTTTGCATCATGCGCCTGATGGACATCATGCTGGCCCTGCCCAGCCTGATCATGGCGCTTGCGATTGTCGCCATCCTCGGCCCGGGTCTTGAAAACGCCATGCTGGCCATCGCGATCGTCCAGTTGCCGCATTATGTGCGTCTGACCCGTGCATCGGTGGTGTCCGAACTGAACAAGGAATATGTCATCGCATCGCAGATTGCCGGTGCCGGACATATGCGCCAGATGTTTGTGAACATTCTTCCGAACTGCATGGCGCCCCTGATTGTTCAGGGCACTCTTGGTATTTCGAGTGCGATCCTTGACGCTGCTGCCCTTGGCTTCCTTGGCCTTGGTGCACAGCCACCGCTGCCGGAATGGGGCACCATGCTGTCCGAAGCCCGTGAATTCGTGGGTTCGGCCTGGTGGGTGATCACCTTCCCCGGCCTTTGCATCCTTGTCACCGTGCTTGCCTTCAACCTGATGGGTGATGGTCTGCGCGATGCCCTTGATCCCAAGATGAAACGGTAAGTCATGGCTCTTCTCGAAGTAAAAAACCTGACAGTCGAGTTCGGCTCCGAAGACAAGCCGTTTCGTGCTGTTGACTCAGTAAGCTATTCCGTCGATCGCGGCGAAGTCCTTGGCATCGTCGGTGAATCGGGTTCCGGTAAATCGGTATCGTCCCTTGCCGTTATGGGCCTGATCGACTTCCCCGGGCGTGTCACCGCAGATGCCCTGACCTTTGATGGTCAGGATCTTCTGGGCATGCCCGCCAAGCGTCGTCGTGAAATCACCGGCAAAGACATCGCCATGATCTTTCAGGATCCGATGTCGGCGCTTAACCCGTGCTTCACGGTCGAAGCCCAAATCATGGAGGCCCTCAAGGTCCATGAAGGCGGCACCAAGAAGCAACGTCGCGAACGCACACTCGAACTTCTTAATCAGGTCGGCATTCCCGATCCGAAGTCGCGCATGACCGCCTATCCGCATCAGCTGTCGGGTGGTATGAGCCAGCGTATCGTCATCGCCATGGCGATTGCCTGCAAGCCGCGTCTTCTGATTGCCGATGAACCGACCACGGCGCTTGATGTCACCATTCAGGCCCAGATCATTGATCTTCTTCTCAAGCTTCAGGAAGACAGTGACATGGGGCTGATCCTGATCACCCACGATCTGGCACTGGTGTCCGAAGCTGCCAACCGCATTCAGGTCATGTATGCAGGTCAGCTGTTTGAAAGCGGCCCGGCCGACAGCATCTTTGCCGCCCCGCGTCATCCCTATACGCAGGCGCTGCTCGAAGCATTGCCGGAACGTTCAGAAGGCCATGACCGCCTGCGCACCATCCCCGGCGTGGTACCGGGTCAGTATGACCGCCCGACGGGCTGTCTTCTGGCGCCGCGTTGCCGCTACGCCAATGAAAGCTGCATCACCGCCCGTCCGGAAGTCCGTGACTTCAACGGACGCGATGTCCGCTGCTTCTATCCGCTAAACGATCAGGGCCAGCCCACCGGCCTGACTGCCGATATGGCCACCGGGGAGAATGTATAATGAGCTTTCTGGAAACCAAACCCGGTGTTCCGCTTCTGGAATCCGATAATCTTGTCCGCCATTACGACGTCAATCGCGGCTTTGGCAAACCCAGTGCCACGGTCAAGGCGCTTGATGGCGTATCCTTCACGCTCGAAGCCCAGAAGACCCTTGCGGTTGTTGGTGAATCGGGTTGCGGCAAATCGACACTTGGCCGTCAGTTGACCCTGATTGAACAGCCAAGTGCCGGCGAACTGAAAATCAACGGCAACACGGTCGGCAACCTGTCGGACAAGGAAGCCAAACTGTTCCGTCGCACGGTTCAGATGATTTTCCAGAACCCTTACGGGTCGCTGAACCCGCGCAAAAAGGTCGGTCAGATTCTGGCCGAGCCGGTTTTGCTGAACATGGATCAGCTGAGCCGCAAGGAACGCGAAGAACGTGTACGCGAAACCATGGCCAAGGTCGGCCTGCGCCCCGAGTTCTATCAGCGTTATCCGCATATGTTCTCGGGCGGGCAGCGTCAGCGTATCGCCATTGCCCGTGCGCTTATTCTTGAACCGAAAGTCATCGTTGCCGATGAACCGGTTTCGGCCCTTGATGTGTCGGTCCAGGCACAGGTTCTCAACCTGATGATGGACCTTCAGGAAGAGATGAATGTCGCCTATGTTTTCATCTCTCATGATCTTTCTGTCGTCAGACATATTGCAGATGACGTCATGGTGATGTATCTCGGGCGCGTCGCTGAAAAAGGACCGACCGAAGAAATCTTTGCCAAGCCGCTGCACCCCTATACACGGGCGCTTCTGGCATCGGCACCGAAGATCGACCCGGCACATCGTGTAAAGGCAGAACCGCTTACCGGTGAATTGCCTTCGCCGATCAATCCGCCTTCGGGCTGTGCGTTCCATAAACGCTGCCCGTTTGCGACCGAGGAATGCGCAAAAGTTCGACCCGAACTGCGCACATTCGAAGGCCGCGAGGTGGCATGCCATCGGGTCGAAGAAATCGCCTGAGAACAGGCGATCACCCGGATGTCCGGGTAGACAAGGGAGCAAGGGGGCGCGCTTTAACGAGCTGCGCCCCTGCGCATTTCTGAATGAAGAACGGATTGAACGCGGTGCGCCCTTTTGCGGGCAGTCCGCCCTTTGACTAGGCGGTTGAGCGCGTCCGGTCGGTAAAGGCCAGAAGCACACCTGCCCCCACCAGAAGCGTTCCCGACACCCGATTGAGCATCCGCATGTGGGTTGCTGACCGGATCAGACCTTTGACCTGGCCGCCAATCAGGCCATAGGCCAGCAAGACAGTCGTTTCCATCGCAATAAAGGTCGTGCCCATCACGGCAAATTGCCGCCCGTAAGCCACAGCCGGATCGAGAAATTGCGGGAAGAAGGCCGTAAAGATCAGGATGGCCTTGGGATTGCCGATTGCCGTGATGAATTCCGTGCGCGCCAGATTGAGCGCCCCGGGATTGGTCATAAGCGCCATCTGGCCATCGGTTTCATCGGTATCATTGACCTTGGCAAGCCAGCTTTTGACACCAAGCCATACCAGATAAACCGCCCCGACCCATTTGATCACAAAGAATGCGGTTTCACTGGCCGCAAGAATGACACCAAGTCCGGTCGCGGTAATGGCGATCATCAGTGCAAAGGCGACAATACGCCCGATGCCCCCGATTGCAGCGGACAAGACACCAAAACGCGCACCATTAAACATCGCCAGAAGATTGTTGGGTCCCGGGGCCATCGCCAAGGCGATCGCAGCCCCGGCAAATAAAAGCCAGGTATCGAACTGCATGGGGCAAAATCCTGTAAGGCGGGATCGTATTGCGTAAATACATCCCGTTTGGGTGACCGTGTGATTTCGCCCGAAAATCAGTCGCGCGTCAATGCCGCAATCATATCCGCCGCCGCAGGCCATTTTGCGGTCAGCGCGGCGCGTTTGCCCATGGAGAAATCGGCAAAATCAAATCCCGGCGCGACCGTGCATCCCAACAAGGCATATTTCCCGCCCGGTTTCAGACGTGCCCCCTGCCAGACATTCTTGGGCACGACCACTTGCGGTTTTTGCCCGGCCAACAGGTCCTTGCCGATTTCAACCTGTTTGTGGGTGCCGTCATCAAACAGCTGAAGCTGTTCAACCGCATCGCCCAGATAATGGTGGAAGATCTCGTTGCTGGTCAGAATATGCATCCCCGAAAAGGTATCGGGTGTCAGCAAATAGTATATCGCGGTACCGGTGCTGCGTACGCCGAGATAACGGTTCCCCGGATTGCATGTTTCAAAGGCGCGAAACGTTTCGGTGTAATATCCGCCTTCGGGATGGGGTTGCAGGCCGAGTTTGGTAATCAGATCGTCGATGGTGATGTTTTCTGACATGACGGGCTCCCTCTGACCGGCGCGATTGTTTTTCCCATCATGACGAAAAACGGGAGAAGGCGCAAACCTTCCCCCGCAAAATAGTAGTACCGATCCGAGGATACGGACCCGATCAGTTGGCGTTGTGGTTCATGCCGCCATGGTCCTTTTGGCCATGATCCATGCCTGCCGGGCCCTTGGCCATACCATCCATCACATGGATCATCACCGGAATGTCACCGGCCTTTTCAAATTCCAGCGTGACCTGAACCATCTCGCCCTGTTCAAGCGGCTTTTTCAGACCCATCATCATCACGTGATAGCTGCCCGGTTTGAAAAGAACTTCGCCATGCATCGGCACGTCAATGCCGCCTTCGACCTGGCGCATCTTCATGACATTGTTGGCCATGATATGGGTGTGCAGTTCGGTTTTATCGGCAAGGTCACTGCGTACACCAATGATGCGGTCCGCACCACCATGGTTCACAACCGTCAAAAAGGCCGCACCATTGCGCACCTGTCCAAGGGATGCCTTTGCCCAGGCATCCTTGATTTCGATATCAGCCGCAAAGGCATTGGTTACAACAAACAGCGACGCCAAAGTCGCCAGAACAGCAAACAGCTTTTTCATGAAAATTCATCCGTCTTTTGCCCGCCACATGCGGGTCCGATTTCATCAATTAAGTGGGAATTGAAAATCAGACGACGGCTGGCGGGGCGCGCGAATGACGGATGCGTGGCCATTCATGCCCGGTGGCCACGCCATTTGCCGCGGCAAAGCGGACATCATGAACAACAGCAACCGGCGCAATATCGGGCAGTTCGACCGCAACCACCGCCCCGTGATGGGTCGCGCAAAGCGAACAAAACGCATGTCCTGCGGGTGACGGTATCCCGTCGGGTGCCGACGCGTGTCCGACATCCCCGTCGGCCACAGTCACCGACTTGATGCCGTTTGGCGTACAGATCAGAAGAACATCACCACCCGGAAACACATCAGCCGCGCTGGCCCGGGCAATTCCGGTTGCCTGTCCGCCAAGCACGGCCGGGATCAAACCGGACTGGGTAACCCCGGCAAGCAGGATCACAAACGCCATCAGCCACGTTTGCAAAACGCGGGTGATTGATGGTCCCCGATCATGACGGGTATGGCGCCGGATTGAGATCATCTGGTTGATATGCCCGAATTCATCATCACCTGCAATGACATTGATCATTGCCAAGATCACATCTTGCGATGATGATGCGATCCTGTCGCCCCACCGGGAGTCCCGCGATGCACCACCCCGCCAGCACCAATGCAAGTGCCCGCCCCGTCAAACTGCCCCACCGCGCCCTTAAAGATGCAGACTGGGGGGATTCATTTGTCATTACGGTCGACAAGCCCGGGCTTGGCGCCCGTGAAGCCGCCCGTCACGTCATCAATTCCGCACCGCGCTGGTATTATCATCTGCTGGCACTGCGAAACGCCATTGTCAGGCCGCTTGGACTGAAGACCGATCTTGATACCGCCGCCATGACCAAGGTCGATACAATCGGCGTGTTTCCGGTGATATCGGAAACAGATGACTGCGTCATCCTTGGTCTGGATGACCATCATCTGAACTTCCGCATTGTGTTCGAGACCGAAGCACTGGAACGCAATCGCACCCTTGTCCGCAGCATCACACTTGTCCGGCGCAACAATACCCTTGGGCGGATCTATCTTGCGGCGGTCCTGCCGTTTCACAACCTGATTGTGCCGGCGATGCTGAATGCTGCCTATGGCCGCAGATAACTTGTTCGGGCACGCAAAAAGGCCGGACAAACAGTGCCCGGCCTTGGAAAATCGGAATGGATCGGATCAGCGTGATCAGATCATGTCGCGGGCCTGAACCAGTTCATCGAACTTTTCCCCGTCAAGGAAACCAAGCGCCATGCAGGCTTCCTTAAGACTGCTGCGATCCTTGTGAGCCTTTTTGGCAACCGCGGCCGCATTATCATATCCGATGTGCGGGGCCAGCGCGGTTACCAGCATCAAGCTTTGTTCAACATAATGGTCGATCTTTTCCTGATCGGCTTCAAGCCCGACCACACAATTATCAGCAAAACTGACCGACGCATCGGCAATCAGGCGCACCGATTGCAGCAGGTTATAAATGATCACCGGCTTGAACACATTAAGATCAAGATGCCCGTTCGAACCGCCAACCGTCACGGCGACGTGGTTGCCCATCACCTGCGCACAGACCATGGTCAATGCTTCGGCCTGGGTCGGGTTCACCTTGCCCGGCATTATCGAAGATCCGGGCTCGTTGGCCGGCAGGATCAATTCGCCAAGACCACAGCGCGGCCCCGATCCCAGCAAACGAATATCGTTGCCGATCTTCATCAGGGATGCGGCCAGCACATTCATGACACCCGACATTTCAACACAGGCATCATGTGCGGCCAGGGCCTCGAACTTGTTTTCAGCGGTTGAAAAATCAAGTCCGGTAATCTCGGAAACCTGTTTGGCAAATTCAACGTCAAAGCCCTTGGGCGCGTTCAACCCGGTGCCAAGAGCAGTCCCGCCCTGCGCCAGTTTGCGCAGCCGCTTCAGCGCATCTTCAACCCGTTCCAGCCCCAGTTCGATTTGCGCCGCATAACCGGAAAATTCCTGTCCCAATGTCAGCGGGACGGCGTCCTGCATGTGGGTTCGGCCGATTTTGACAATATCGGCAAAGGCCGCGACCTTGTCATCAAGTGCCTGTTTCAGATGTTTCAGGGCCGGTTTAAGCGCCCGTTCAATTTCCACCACCGCGGCGATATGCATCGCAGCCGGGAAACTGTCATTGGAGGATTGCCCGCGATTGACGTGATCATTGGGATGAACCGGATCGCGCATGCCCATCGGCTTGCCAAGGATTTCACACGCACGGTTGGCAATCACTTCGTTGGTGTTCATGTTGGTCTGGGTACCCGATCCGGTCTGCCAGACAACCAGCGGAAAATGATCAAGCAATTTGCCATCGGCAACTTCGAGTGCCGCGGCCTCGATCGCCTTGGCCAGTTCCGGGTCAAGATTGCCAAGGGCGGCATTGGCACGTGCTGCTGCCAGCTTCTGAATGCCGAATGCCTTGATCAGGGCATCGGGCATCCGTTCGCCACCAATGCGGAAATTCTGTTTTGAACGCTGGGTTTGCGCCCCCCAATACCGGTCTGCGGGCACCTCGATTTCGCCCATGGTGTCCTGTTCAGTACGGGTGGTCACTGTTGTAGTCACGATAGATATCCTCCGTGTCAGACGTCAAACTGACCGGGGCGGGAAACCCGGTGCAACAATCCCGTGCGCTTCAACGCGGGACGTCGCCCAGAAATATGGTTCGGAACATGCCCAAAGGCAAATGCAAATAAGATTTGTTTGCATTTATTGCCCGATCGGCCTAGCCCGCCTTTTCCATCTGTTCCTGCCAGGCCAGCAATCTGATGCCGGCCCGTTCAAGCTGGGATGCGATTTCCGGGGCCGGGGCACGGTCGGTTATGATCCCGGTCAGATCTTCGAGTGGCGCGACATTTTCAAGATAGCGCTGATCGAACTTGGTGTGATCCACCATCAGCCAGGTTTCGTCTGACCGTTCCATCATGGCGCGTTTGACCGCAACTGCGCGACGGTTGACGTCGCTAAATCCCTGACGCGATACGCCGGATGCCCCGATAAAGGCGATATTGGCATGAAAACGACGCAGATATTCAACCGTATCCGTTCCGTAAACCGCATTTTCACGCCGGTCATACTGACCCGGGCACATCAGGACGTCATCATAATCGCAAAGATCAGCCATGCCCTGCACGACCGCATAGCAATTGGTCAAAAAGGTCCGGGGCAAGGGGCTGCGCCGTGCCGCAAGAAACGGGGCGATCTGTGCCACGGTTGATCCGGCATCGATCATCGCAACATCGCCTGAACGCACCATATCCGCGGCCAGCATGCCAATCCGTTCAAACCCGGCAACGGCGGATAACTGGCGTTCGGCCAGATCGGGTTGGTGGCCCATCGGCCGGGCCGATGCCCCGCCAAACTCGCGCTTGATCAGGCCTTCGTTGCTGAGCGCATCAAGATCGCGGCGAATTGTTTCGGTCGCCACGTCGAATCGCTCGGCCAATGTGGCAACTCTCACATGCGGGTGAACCTGAAGTTCATGGAGAATGCGTTGTTGGCGTTCTTTTTTTCCCAAACGCAAAGCCATATCCCCTTTGAATATTGGCGGCTTTCATGATGATACAGGCATTCTAGCAATCTCTGCTGAAATCTTTTGTTACAGTTTTATGTTGATTTCTCAACTTTTCCGAACCCATAATGTTGTTAAAAGCAACAATAAAACCAACAAAACCACATCACAAATGGCTGAAATCCAGCGTTCACAGGGAAGAAAGGTTCGGTAGCCGTGTTTTCACATCCGAAAAAAACTGACGTTTTGAAACTCACCACACTGCTTGCTGCGGTTGGTATGTTTGGCTTCGCCGCCAGCCCGGCAGCTGCGGCTGACGACTGCATCGCGCGTGGCGATCTTGATCCGATTTATTGCGACATGGATGGCGATCTGGTTGCCGATGCACCGCCCGCTGATCAGCTTGTTGATCCCGACACCCTTGTCTTTGCATATACCCCGGTCGAAGACCCGGCCGTTTATGCCGACATCTGGGAGCCGTTCCTTGAGCATCTTGAAAAAGTAACCGGCAAGGACGTTCACTTCTTTGCGGTTCAGTCGAACTCGGCCGAAGTCGAAGCCATGCGTTCCGGCCGTCTGCATGTTGCCGGCTTCTCGACCGGTCCGACCCCGTTTGCCGTCAACCTTGCCGGTGCGGTTCCGTTCGCCCTGATGGGTGGCGATGATGGTCGTTTCGGTTACACGCTTCAGCTTTACACCCGCGTTGACAGCGGCATCAACACCCCGGCCGACCTGAAAGGCAAGCGTGTTGCCCACACTTCGCCGACCTCGAACTCGGGCAACCTGGCACCGCGCGCCCTTCTTCCGGGTCAGGGTATTGTTCCGGAACAGGATTACGAAGTCGTCTATTCCGGCTCCCACGATCAGTCGATCCTCGGTGTTGTTGCCGGTGACTATGACGCAGCCCCGGTTGCCTCCGAAGTTGTCGAACGTATGGCCCAGCGCGACCTTTATGATCCCAAAGAAGTCAAGATCATCTACGAAAGCAAGCCGTTCCCGACCACTTCGTTCAACTATGCCTATAACCTGAAGCCGGAACTGATCGAAAAGATCAAGGAAGCCTTCTTTACCTTCGACATGAAGGGCACCGCCCTTGGTGAAGAATTCAAAGGTGTGTCGAAGTTCCTGCCGGTCACCTATCAGGAAGACTGGGCCGTCATTCGTGAAATCCAGGCTGCCAACGGTGTCAAATACACCCCGGACAACCTGAAATAATTCACCTCAATCAATTGACGAAAACATCACAGGGCCCGGCTTGCCGTGGCCCTGTGTCGTCTCCCATTCAAACCGGGGTAACGCAATGCTGCGTATCAAAGAACTTGTAAAACGCTATGGCGACGAAAAGGCAGTGTTGAAGAACCTGAACCTTGAAGTACCTGGCGAAAGCGTGGTTTCGATCATCGGCGCATCTGGGGCGGGTAAAAGTACCCTTCTGCGCTGTATCAACCGCCTTGTTGAGCCGTCATCTGGCTCCATCGAACTCAATGGCACCGAACTGACCAAGCTTGAAGGAAAGGCGCTGCGTCTGGCGCGCCGCCGTATCGGCATGGTGTTCCAGGGCTTTAACCTTATTGACCGCCTGACGGTCATGGAAAATGTTCAATCCGGGCGCCTTGGCTATCTTCCGGCGTGGCGTGCCGTGACCCGCAAATATCCGCAAGAAGACATCGACCGTGCATTTCATCTGATGGAACGTGTCGGGATCGCCCATTATGCCGACAAACGCGCCGACGAACTTTCCGGCGGCGAACGTCAGCGTGTTGGCGTTGTCCGCGCCCTGATGCAGGAACCTGAAATCCTGCTGGCTGACGAACCGACCGCGTCGCTTGACCCGAAAACGTCGCGCCAGATCATGGAACTGCTGCGCGCCCTGGCGTCCGAGCTGCATCTGCCGGTTCTGATCAACATCCATAACGTCAACGAAGCCAAGGAATATACCCAGCGCATCGTCGGCATGCGGTTTGGCCGCATCATTTTCGACGGCGAACCGACCGATCTGAACAATGATGCGATGGATGAAATCTATGCCGGTGTTCCGGCCGAAGAACGCGGTGGTGCCGAAAGCAACACCCACCTGCGCGAGGTAGCAGCACGATGAGCAGCACCGTTCAATCAACGGGCCGCACATGGAAGAAGCCACCCTTTATTGCCAACCCTGTGTTGCGCTGGGGTCTTCTGATCGCGACTGTGGCCTATGTCTGGTGGGCTATGACCAGCCTGCCCTTTGACTGGGACCGTATCCAGGATGGTGTTCCGCGCGCCATTCGCATTTTCAAGGGTGCCTTCCCGCCAAGCTTCATCCGTGGCGAGCTGCTGTTTGACGGCTTTATGGAAAGCATCAAGATCGCCATTGTTTCGACCCTTCTGGGTCTGGCACTGAGCGTTCCGATTGCCTTTGCATCGGCATCGAACATCGCACCGAAATGGCTTTATACCATCGGGCGTGGCGTGATCATCGTTGCCCGTTCCTTCCACCCGGTCATTGTCGCCATCCTGTTTGTCAAAGCAGTCGGCTTCGGCCCGCTTGCCGGTATCCTGACCCTGACGGTCTATTCCATCGGTTTTGTTGCCAAAATGCTGGCCGAACGGATCGAGGAAATCGACTGGGGACAGGTCGAAGCCATCCGTGCTGCGGGTGGTGCGACCTTTGTCACCCTGCTTTATGCCGTCATTCCGCAAATCATGCCTCGTCAGATCGGTCTTTCGATCTATCAGCTTGATAGCAACCTGCGTGCGTCGGCGATTGTCGGCATTGTCGGTGCAGGCGGCATCGGATCGACGCTGTTGAATGCGTTTGGCCGATATGACTATGACTTTGCGCTGGCCATCACCCTTTGCATCATCGGTGTGATCCTTGTCAGCGAGGCCATCAGCGGCCGGATCAGGAGGAACCTATGGTAGCCACCACTCAACCTACCGGACCGGACGCAATCGCCCATCGCGAATGGTCACGTTACACAACCAAGGAACGCTGGCGCCGCTATGGTGTCATGGCACTGGTTGCACTGGCTGTTGTCTGGTCACTGTCGACCATCAACATCATCTGGCCGTGGCTTTGGGATGCGCCCGAACAGATGGGCGATCTGTTTGCACGTATGTTCCCGCCATCACTGGATGGCTGGAAAGACATTGCATGGACGCTGCTTGAAACCGTCAATATCGCAACGATTGCGACATTCTTTGCGGTGTTCCTGTCCTTGCCGATTGCCCTGATCGCCGCCCAGAACACCACACCGAACCGCTTCACACTGTGGCTTGGCCGGTTCATTCTGGTGTCGTCGCGTTCGGTTAACACCATCATCTGGGCATTGCTGTTTGTGGCGGTGTTCGGCCCCGGTGTGCTTGCCGGTATTCTGGCAATCATTTTCCGGTCGCTTGGTTTCCTTGGCAAATTGCTGGGCGAAGCGATCGAGGAAATCGACCGCGCACCGATCGAAGCCCTGGAATCTGTTGGCGCGTCGCGCTTCAAGATTCTGATCTATGGCATCATTCCGCAAGTCATGCCGACCTTCTTTGCCGTGTCCATTCTGCGCTGGGACATCAACCTGCGTGAAAGTACGGTTCTGGGTCTGGTCGGTGCAGGCGGCATCGGGATCATCCTTCAGGGGGCGATTGACACCTTTGCCTGGCAGACGGTTGCCACCATTCTTCTGGCGATCATCGGTCTGGTGATTATTGGCGAGGCCATTTCAGCTTACCTGCGTAAAAAGGTGATCTGACGTGGATAAAACATACGACCTTCTGGTCGTAGGCGGCGGCATCAATGGTGCAGGTATTGCACGTGATGCCGCCGGTCGCGGACTTTCTGTTCTTTTGGTCGAACAGCGCGACCTTGCCTCGGCCACCTCTTCTTCTTCGACCAAACTCATTCATGGCGGCCTGCGATATCTGGAACATTACGAGTTCCGACTGGTGCGTGAAGCTCTTCAGGAACGCGAAGTTCTTCTGGCTGCTGCCCCGCATATCATCTGGCCTTTGACATTCGTTCTGCCCCATCACAAGGGTTTGCGTCCGCAATGGATGCTGCGTGCCGGTCTGTTTCTGTATGACCATCTGGCGAAACGCAAACGACTGCCGGGATCAAAGGCCCTGTCACTGCCCGGAACCCCGGAAGGCAGCCCGTTAAAGCCGCAATTCACCCGTGCCTTTTCCTATTCGGATTGCTGGGTTGATGATGCCCGTCTGGTGGTTCTCAATGCGCAGGATGCCATGGCGCGCGGTGCCGAAATCTGCACGCGCACCAAATGCACAAGCCTGTCGCGCCAAATTGACCACTGGACGACCGAACTGACGCAGGCCGACGGATCGCAACGCACCGTCAAGGCGCGCGCGATTGTCAATGCCGCGGGACCATGGGTAACGCAGATGGTGGAAAATGCCGGTCTTGGCGACAAGGCCGCCGGTCTTCGACTGGTCAAGGGCAGCCATATCATCGTGCCGCGCATCCATGACCATGATCATTGCTATATCTTCCAGAATGACGATGGCCGCATTGCCTTTGCCATCCCCTATCAGCGCGATTACAGCCTGATCGGCACGACCGATGTGCCCTATGACGGGGACCCGGCACAGGTAAAGATCAGCGATCAGGAAGTCGATTACCTGCTTGATCTGGTCAATGGCTATCTGGCAACGCCGCTGACACGCGATGATGTTGTCTGGGACTATTCCGGGGTCAGGCCGCTTTATGACGACAAGAATGCCAATGCATCTGCCGTGACCCGCGACTATGTGTTTGATCTTGATACCGGCACTGGGGGCACCGCGCCGGCCATCCTGTCGATTTACGGCGGAAAGATCACGACATATCGCAAGCTTGCCGAACATGCGATGCAAAAACTGGCCCCGGTCCTTGGCAACAAGGCCCCCGACTGGACCGCATCGGCAACCCTGCCGGGCGGGGATATGGCAGATGGCGACTATGACCGTTTCCTGGGTGATCTTCGCACAGAGTTTGACTGGTTGCCCCAACCGCTGCTTGAACGCCTTGCACGCTGTTATGGCACCGCAATCAGAACCGTTCTGGGTACTGCCACGTCAGTGGCGCAATTGGGTCAACAGGTTGCCCCAAACCTGTATGAAGCTGAACTGCACTACCTGATTGCCAATGAATGGGCCTGTGACGCAGACGACGTCCTGTGGCGCAGAACCAAGCTTGGTCTCGGGATGCAGCCTGATCAGATCGATGCTGTCCATCATTGGTTTGCCACCCAAGCCCGACTTGGTCAGGCTGCACAGTAAGCCGTCGTATCGACAATCGACACATGAAAAAAGGGCAGTGATTTCACTGCCCTTTTTTGCCGATACGGGATCGCGATCCCCTTAATAGGCGTATTCCTTAAAGAGCGGATCGACCGACCCGTTCCATTCGGTTTCGTATTTATCAAGAAATTCCTCGGCCAGGGTCCGGCCGCTTTGGGCGACGTCGTCAAGACTGTCCAGGAAGTGGCTTTCATCATCGCCATAGCCATCCATGCGGCCACGCGCCTGAAGACCCTGTCTGGCAACCGCCAGAACATCCTTCGACAGGTCCTGCACCGTGCCATTCTTGAACCTGGTCGCAAGGGCCGTGCGCGGCACATCATTGCGAAGGGCTTCGCGTTCCTCAACCGACAGGTCCTTGACCAGTTCCCAGGCCGCATCAAGGGCAGCATCATCATAAAGAAGCCCGACCCAAAGGGCCGGCAAGGCACAAATGCGTTTCCACGGACCACCATCGGCCCCGCGCATTTCCAGAAACTTCTTAAGGCGCACTTCCGGGAAAGCGGTGGTCATGTGATCGGACCAATCATTCATGGTCGGACGTTCGCCCGGAACAACATCAAGTTTGCCATTCATGAAATCACGGAACGACTTGCCTGCCGCATTGATGTATTTGCCATCGCGATAGACAAAATACATTGGCACATCAAGCATATAGTCGACATAACGTTCAAAGCCGAAACCGTCTTCGAACACGAATGGCAACATGCCGCAACGATCCGGATCGGTATCGGTCCAGACATTGGATCGCGACGACAGGAAACCGCTTGGCTTGCCATCGACGAACGGGGATGCCGCAAACAGCGCGGTCGCAACCGGCTGAAGTGCCAATGACGTTCTGAACTTCTTGACCATGTCGGCTTCCGAACTGAAATCCAGATTGACCTGAATGGTCGAGGTCCGAAGCATCATATCAAGGCCAAGCTTGCCGACCTTTGGCATATAGTCGCGCATGATCCCGTAACGCCCTTTGGGCATCCAGGGGGTATCTTCGCGCGACCATTTCGGCTGATGACCGACACCAAGCATGTCGATGCCAAGATCACCGCAAATTTCGCGCAATTCATGAAGGTGCGTATGAACTTCACCACAGGTCTGGTGAATATTCTTAAGCGGGGCACCCGACAATTCGATCTGACCGCCCGGTTCAAGCGACACAGAACATTTGTCCTTGGTCAGGGCGATGACATTGCCGTTCTCGATGATCGGTTCCCAGTCATAGCGTTCGGCAAGGGCATTAAGCAGGGTTTTGACACCGCGTTCCCCCTCATAGGGGATCGGGCGAAGATCATCGCGGGTGAAGGCGAATTTTTCGTGTTCGGTGCCGATGGCCCAGTCACTTTTCGGTTTACAACCGGACTCAAACCATTCGACAAGCTGGCGCCGGTTTTCAATAACCGGGCTGTCGCCAGTGGAGGCGCTGACAGTCATAAGGGCTTCCCCTAATCTCTCGTAACTGGCCGGTGCGACCAATCGCCGATGCGATCCTGAAATACCGCCAATGCAGCAATTGCCGCTGTTTCGGCACGCAGGATGCGCGGGCCGAGACTGACAGGCGTTGCAAAAGGCTGTTTGCGGATACGTTCAAGTTCGTCGGCGCTAAAGCCGCCTTCAGGTCCAATCACGAGTGCATGGTTAACAACATTGGTATTGTCGATAACCGAGCCAGCGCCCTTTGCCAATAGCTGACTTAACACTTCACCAATTGGTGACCCGGTTCCTGTTTCGTCACAGAACAGAACATGGTGATTTTCAGCACCGTTTGCGACCCAGTCAAGCAACCGTACCGGGGCGGCAATTTCGGGCACAGTCAGGCGTTCGCATTGTTCGGCGGCCTCGATCACCTGTGCCTGCAACCGGTCAAGGCGCACCTTGTCGGTGATGCCATGCTGGGTGATGATGGGTTGAAGTTTTCCGACACCCAGCTCAACCGATTTTTCAATCAGGAAATCAAGCCGCTGCTTTTTGATCGGTGCAAAGACAAGAGTCGGTCCGGTTTCGGTCCCCTGTTCACGCAATCGGGTCTCTGCGGTGATGCGCCCCTTCTTTTTGCGAAGTTCGCTGATCGTGCCTAGCCACTCGCCATCCAGACCGTTAAAAATCTTAACAGGCGTTCCGGGCTTGAGACGCATCACATGTTCAAGGTAATGAGACTGTTCAGGAGCAAGTTCGATCTCGCAACCGGCCGTGATAGGATCGTGAACGAAAAGGCGTTGACGGGCGCGGGTGGCGTCTGCGGTCATGGATGTCCCCAAAGATGCCCGGGCAATGGTCGCGCCGGGATTTTATAAGATTAAATCGTTAGATAGGCCAATTATGACACAGGTCAACCAACCAATACAGAATACCAAAAACGACATGCCGGCAGATGGTTGGATTGACCGCTATATGCCCGTGCCCATACGGCCGTATCTCAAGCTGCTGCGTCTTGATCGCCCGATCGGCACCTGGCTTCTGTTATTGCCGTGCTGGTGGTCAACAGCCATGGCAGGCGGCATCACACCGGGCGTCGATGCCAAACAGATCGTGATCATGATGACCCTGTTCGGGCTTGGTGCAGTGATTATGCGTGGTGCGGGCTGTGTCATCAATGATCTGGCCGATCGCAATTTTGACGGCAAGGTCGAACGTACCATCACCCGTCCGCTTCCCAGCGGTCAGGTCAAGGTCTGGCAGGCCTTGCTGTTTCTTGGGTTCATGATGTTGCTGGGCCTGGCCATTCTGGTGCAATTCCGGATTGAGGCGATCATTGTCGGGCTGTGTTCGATCCCGATCATCATCGTTTATCCGTTCATGAAACGATACACCTACTGGCCGCAATCGGTTCTGGGACTTGCGTTTAACTGGGGCGCGCTGGTTGGCTGGGCGGCGGTTACCGGCACGGTCGAACCGGCTGCGGTTGCCATGTATGCGGCGGGCTTTTTCTGGACGCTTGGCTATGACACCATCTATGCCCATCAGGACAAGGATGATGATGCCAAGATCGGGCTCAAATCCCTTGCCCTGCGTCTGGGGGATGACACCCCGAAATGGGCCAAGGGTTTCTATACCCTGACCACGCTGTTGCTGGGCATTTCCGGAATGCTGGCCGATCTGCACTGGTCCTATTTCATCTTGCTGGGTCTGGCGGGCATTCATCTTGGCTGGCAGGTTGCAACCGTCAAACTCGATGATGCGGCCAATTGCCTGCGACGTTTCAAATCAAATCGCGACTATGGACTTCTGGTTCTTGTGGCCATCGTTCTTTCGCATCTGATTGCTGCTGCCTGATAGCGTCACAGGTTTGTAAGGATTGCACACGGCCAAAAGATGCTAAGAAAACTGTGGGCTTTGCCTGCGGGATGATCGGGCGCGACCGGGTCGAAAGTTTTTGTGCAATTTCAGCCAATTGAATTGAACGCGCCCTATAGGTTTTTGGAAACCAGACACCATCTGTCTGAAACCTTTTTCGATTAACTGATACCAACAACAGAGGCGCATAGATGGCCGCACCGATTGCCTTGATGATTGCAAGCTTGATCCTGGCTGGCGTTGGCGCACAATGGTTTGCCTGGCGCGCAGGTGTGCCGGCCATTGTGTTGCTGTCTGCACTTGGGCTTATTCTTGGACCGGGGACCGGGCTTCTTGATCCGGTTGCCGATTTTGGTCCGCTATTGCAGCCCCTTGTTGCGGTTGCCGTTGCCGTGATCCTGTTTGAAGGCGGTCTGGCGCTTGATTTCCGCGAATTGCGCCACAGTGTCAGCGGCATATTGCGCCTGACGACGATTGCCCCGCTTCTGGCATGGTTGCTTGGTGCTTTTGCCGCCCATTATCTGGCCGGGCTGAGCTGGCCGGTTGCGGCCCTGTTTGGCGGCATCATGATTGTGACCGGCCCGACCGTGATTGCCCCGCTGTTGCGTCATGCCCGTCTGGCCAAACATCCCAGCACACTTCTGAAATGGGAAGGCATCGTCAATGACCCGATCGGGGCGCTGTTTGCCGTTTTGGTCTATGAAATCATCGTCGCCACCGAACATGGCAACGGACTAAGTGGTGTGATCGGCCATCTGGCCTTTAACATCCTTGTCGCCATTGCCATCGGCCTGATTGCCGGTATTTGCACAGCCCAGGTGTTTCGCCGGGGCTGGATACCGGAATTTCTCAAGGCGCCGCTGGTTCTGGGCGTGTTGCTGACCTGTTTTGCCGGGGCCAATATCGTTCAGGAAGAAACCGGTCTTTTGGCCGTGACTGTTCTTGGCCTTGTCATCGGCAACGCTCATCTGATGGCAATTGATGAAATCCGCCGGTTCAAGGAAACCCTGACGGTCATTCTGGTTTCAAGCGTCTTTATCATTCTGACCGCCACCCTGAAATGGTCGATGGTCGAAGAACTGACCCTGGGCCATGGCCTGTTTGTGGCGGCAATGTTGTTGATTGTGCGTCCGGTTTCGATCATTGGCGCGCTCAGTTTTTCCAAGATTGAATGGCGTGAACGGTTGCTGGTCGGCTGGATCGCCCCGCGCGGGATTGTCGCGGTTGCTGTTTCCGGTCTTTTTGGCGCCGAGCTTGTCCATCTTGGGTATGCTGATGGGGCGCTTCTGATCCCGCTTGCCTTTGCCATGGTGTTTTCAACCGTGGTTCTGCACGGATTTTCGATCCGGCCGATGGCCCGTTATCTTGATCTTGCGGTCAATGGTCCGCCCGGCGTTCTGATTGTCGGTGCGCATCAATGGACAATTGATCTGGCCACCCGCCTTGATGAACTTGATATTCCGGTGGTGGTGACAGATTCACGCTGGCACGCCTTGCGCCCGGCACGTGAAGCGGGCCTGACGACATTTTACGGTGAAGTCCTGTCCGAGGTGTTTGAACATCACCTTGATACCAGCGCATTGGGCAAACTGATCGCGGCCACCGACAATGATGCCTATAACACGCTGGTTTGCACCGACTTCGCCCCGGAATTCGGGCGACGCTCCGTCTTCCAGACCGGCATTCATCGCGGGTCGGATGATCGCAGCCGTCATAGCGCCAGCCAGACACTTGGCGGATTGCCGCTATGTGCCAAACCGCTGACCACCGATGACATCCGCTATGATTATCGCAGCGGCGTTTCTGTCCGTCAGACACGGTTCACCGACAGCTTTGGCTGGGACGATTTTATTGCCCTGCATGACGAAGCGCCCACCGTTCTTGCCATGGTGCGCGGCAACCAGCTGTTTCTGGGAACCGAAATTCCCAAAGCCAAACCGCGTGATGTGATCCTGTATCTCGGGATGGCTGAAACCGAAACCGCATCATGAAGAACTGCTTGCCCAAGATCGGCAAAGCCGTTACTCCGGCGCAAATGTTCATAGTCAAAGCAGCCCAGCATGACCGATAACATCTTTGCCGATGCCCTGGTGCCAAATGTCGATGATCCGCAATTTGCCGATCTGATCGAAACTTTCACCGTGCCCGCGCGCGTGCCGCTGGCGCCGGAAATCGAAATGTATCTGGCGACCCATATCACGCCACTGTGGCAGGCGACCGAGGATATTCTGGGCATCCTTGATATCCCGCCCCCCTATTGGGCCTTTGCCTGGCCCGGCGGGCAGGCAATCACGCGCTATATTCTGGACCATCCCGAACTGGTGCGTGGCAAGCGGGTGCTTGATTTTGCTTGCGGCGGCGGCATGCAGGCGATTGCCTGTGTGATGGCGGATGCGGCGGACATCACGGCAAATGACATTGATCCGGTGGCCATCACCGCCACGCGCCTCAATGCCAAACGCAACGGTGTCGAATTTGCCACCACGACGGACAATTTTGTCGGCACCAGCGCCCCACAGAAACGCTGGGATGTGATTTTTGCCGGCGATGTCTGCTATCAGCAGGATATGGCAAATGCGGTTCTGCAATGGCTGATGGCCGAAGCCCGTCTTGGCACCCGGGTCATTCTGGCCGATCCGGGCCGGACCTATGCGCCGACCCACAATATTGACGAGCTCGAAACATATGATGTGCCCGTCGATGTCGCGGTCGAAGATGCCGACACCAAATTCACCCGCATCTGGCAACTGTTGCCCGATCGCGGCTAGGGCAATTTCTGTTTCGTTAGATTGAAGCGTTTCGGTCGTGTTTGGCAAATTGTTTGGCAGGCACAACGCTGGGCACCGTTCAAACGGTGTAACGCCGCAAAACATCGCCAAACTGAAGCCTGCGGACCTTGCGGCCCCTACGGGCCGGGCATTCTAAACGGAAACGGCTCTGGGACGCTTTGCAGATCGCCTGAAAAAAGCCCGACCGTCTTTGGGACCGTCGGGCTTTTGCGTGATCAGGGATATTTGTTGTGGGTCAGCTCGCGATGCTTTTCACACAATCATTCAGTTCGGAAATCCCGTTAAAGACAAACTGGATATTCTTGGAAATATCCTGGGTGACGCTTGTTTGTTCCTCGACGGCTGATGCGATGGAATCGACATAGCTGCTGACCGATTCCGCCGATGTCGAAATCCCGGCGGTCGACGCAACCACCCGCTTGGTAATATTCATCATCGCTTCGATCTGGGTTTCGATTTCATCGGTAGCCTTGGCGGTCTGGTTGGCAAGGTTTTTGACCTCGCCTGCGACCACGGCAAAGCCCTTGCCTGCTTCACCAGCGCGCGCGGCTTCGATCGTCGCGTTAAGCGCAAGCAGGTTCACCTGTTCAGCCAGATCACGGATGATCTGAACCACGCCCGCCATCGATTCCGACGTGGTTTCCAGATCGGCACGTACTTCGTTGGCTTCTTCGGTCTTGGACACGATATCGTTCATCGCGATTTGAGACCGGTGCATGCTTTCGCTGATTTCCTGAATGGCTGCCAGCATTTCCTCGGATGCGCTGGCCACGGCTTCGGCGCTGGTGCTTGATCCTTCGGCCAAATCCTTGGCCTTGCGGCGGGCATAGATCTGCTTGGTGATGTCGGTCGCATATTTCACCACCTTGATCGGACGCCCGTTCATATCCATCACCGGGTTATAGCTGGCCTGAATCCAGACTTCCTTGCCGCCTTTGCCAAAGCGCCGGAATTCGGCAACCTTGTGCTCCCCGCGCCGCAAGGCATCCCAGAATTCCTTGTATTCGGTGCTTTGGGCTTCGGCCGGGTCCATGAAGATGCTGTGATGCTTGCCGATCACCTCGTCATAGCTATATCCCATCGCATTGAGGAAATTGGCATTGGCATTGCGGATAGTGCCATCCATTTCAAACGAAATGACGGCTTGTGATTTGTGGATTGCTTCGATCTGTCCGGCAAAGTTGGCCGCCTGAAGCTTTTGCTCGGTAATGTCGGTGGCGTATTTCACCACCTTGAACGGCCGCCCGGCCATATCAAAGATCGGGTTATAGCTGGCCTGGATCCAGACTTCCTTGCCGCCTTTGCCAAACCGCTGATATTCAGCCATCAGATGCTTGCCCGCGGCAAGCTGTTTCCAGAAATCCTTGTATTCGTCGCTTTTGGCATAGGCCGGATCAACAAAGATCTGGTGATGCTTTCCTTTGATCTCCGACAGCTTGTAGCCCATCGTCACAAGGAAATTCTCGTTGGCATTAAGGATATTGCCCTTAAGATCAAATTCAATCACGGCTTGCGACTTGCTGATGGCGTCAATCTGCCCGGCATAGTCGGCGGCCTGCAATTTCTGTGCAGTGACATCACTTGCAACCTTGAACACCTTATAGGGTTTGCCATTGCTGCCTTTGACCGAATTATAGGTCGCCTGGATCCAGATTTCCTTGCCACCCTTGCCGAACCTCTGAAATTCGGCGGTGAAGGATTCCCCGCCCTTCAGGCGGTCCCAGAAATTCTTGTATTCCGCACTTCTGGCGAACTCCGGATCAACAAACATGCTGTGGTGATTGCCACGCACCTCTGACAGATCATATCCGACCAGATCCAGAAAATTCTTGTTTGCATCAAGGATTTTACCATCGAGCGTAAATTCGATCGTACCTTGTGACTGCTTGATAGCCTGAACGATATGACGGTCATCAGAACCAGAGCCAAACATTTAGTTCTCCCTTAATCACGAAGCGTGAAACACGCACGCGAACACATAACGCACGCAAACCGCGTCGTCGGCATTCTCCCAGATTGATTCACCCAAATTTCGGTACCCTTGCTGCACAATTGGTACCTTTGAAATTACAATTCAACCGCTCATTCCGAAATCAACCGGTTGAATACACCGTTCTTTGGACGGCTTACCGGATTTCACAGAAGTATTTAATTTTCAATAACTTACCTAAAACCCTGATACAATTTCAAGTATCAAAACACATTTCTGGAATATATATAGGGTCACACCAATGGCAATTACAGGGTCGGCGCTATTTTGTGTGATCCAGATCGCCAAACGACTTTCTGAAGGCCGGATCGTCAATAAGCCGGATCACCAGATCAGGTCGAAAAACCTGCCCTACAAGGCGCGCGACATGTGCGACCATCTGCCACTGTTCCAGGGACGGGTATCTGCGCCCGGTTGCTTCAACTGCGTTCAGGGCAAAGATATGGCCAGATGCGAATTCAAACCCGGCAACCGACTGATAAAGACCGACATGGTCGGTCGTAATACCGCAATCAAGGTCAAGATCTCGGCCATGCAATTGCTGATAACGGTAATGTGTCGGAACGCTTTCGGTTACATGCATATGACCAAGCTGCGCCGCCGTAAGCCAGGTCACCGCAACCCGGACCCGTGTCCCCGGTGACGGGGCAAGGGTTGCCGGAAAGGCACCATACCCGGTGACATGTGCCGAATAGACAATATCATGATGGCCCATCCATCCCAGTGTCACCGGAACATCATCGGGCAGGTTTTGATGGGTGAATTTGCGCGTCAACTGAACCGGTGCACGGTTTGACCCGACGGCCAGGACCGGGACCCGCCCGGCGATGGCGTCGCCGACTTCCGATGTATCAAGCGGCGTTACCGATCCACCACAAAACAGGAAATCCCGGTCCGGGGCGGCATAGGGATACAAAAACGCGCGCAGGAGATCCTGCGCGCGTGGATGATGTTCGATCTGTTCACGGAGTACGGGGTCACTGATCGCCCGCACATCGGATATCGAAAACATTGTCTGGTCGATCCGGCTTAGCCTTCAACGACACGGTAACGGAAGTTGCAGTCATCAACATGCTGCCAGGCCAGTTTCGACCATGCTTTTTCAGCATCGCTGAATGTGGCGAACGGACCATGGCGTTCTTCGGAACCGCCAACCGGCTTTTCGAAGTCGGTGCTTTCATATTCACCGCCAACGACCCAGTATTCTTCAAGGCGTTCGATGCGATAGCGCGAATTCGCGTCATCGACCGACTGCCAGGCCATTTTCGACCATTCCTGTTCCGCGTCTTCGAAGCTGCCAAACGGACCGACTTTGGTTTCTTCGCCGATCGGCTTGTCGAAACCGGTATCCTGATAGGTGCCCCCGATAACCCAGTATTTGGCCATCTGTGCGTCCTTCATGCTTTTGGTGAGTTGCCATGTCGCGTGTTGTGGGCCACGCGACTCAATTCTAAGCCAATGTATAACCAAATGATGCGTCAACCAAAACCGCAAAATTATGCAACGCAGCATCCCGGTTTCATGTAGGAAGCGATCGGTCCAGTTACAAATGGCGTATTTGATAACAGCAAGGTTGTCCAAGCCCGCGTGCACGCGTATGAAGACAATCAGGTTTCAAAGCTTTGCAGATGACAGGTGCCATGCCCTATCAATCCCTTCGTGACTTCATGGATGCGCTGGAAAAGTCCGGCCGTCTTGTTCGTGTCACTGAACCGGTATCCCCCAATCTTGAAATGACGGAAATCCAGACCCGACTTCTGGCCGAAGGCGGCCCGGCGGTTCTGTTTGAAAACGTCGTTGGCGATGACGGCAAAAAATATGACATGCCGGTTCTGGTGAACCTGTTTGGCACGGTGGACCGGGTTGCCGCGGGCATGAACCGCAAACCCGAAGAACTACGTGAAGTCGGCGAAACGCTGGCCTTCCTCAAACAGCCCGAACCACCGGCAAGCATCCGCGAAGCATTTTCGATGTTGCCACTGGCCAAGACCGTCATGGCGATGAAACCCAAAACGGTTTCCAAGGCCCCCTGTCAGGAAGTGGTGCTTCAGGGCGACGATATTGATTTGTCAAAAATCCCGGTTCAGTCCTGCTGGCCCGGCGAACCCGCCCCGCTGATCACCTGGCCCCTGGTTGTGACCCAGGGCCCGACGGCCGGTGAAAAAGGCGGCGACAAGCGCGATGTGTTCAACCTTGGCATTTACCGCATGCAGGTGCTTGGCAAGAACAAGACCATCATGCGCTGGCTGAAACATCGTGGCGGAGCACAACATCATGCCCGCTGGAAACAGGAAAAGCGTGATCCGCTTCCGGCTGCCATCGTGCTGGGGGCCGATCCCGGTACGATCCTTGCCGCGGTTACCCCGGTGCCCGATACCCTGTCGGAATATCAGTTCGCCGGGCTTCTGCGCGGTGAAAAGGTTGAACTGGTTGATTGCAAGACCGTGCCGCTCAAGGTACCGGCAACCGCCGAGATCGTGCTCGAAGGTTATGTCTCGCTTGATGAATATGCGCCCGAAGGACCGTATGGCGATCACACCGGCTATTATAATTCGGTTGAAGATTTCCCGGTCTTTACCGTAACCGCGATCACCATGCGCAAAAAACCGATTTATCTGTCGACCTTTACCGGGCGTCCGCCGGACGAGCCGTCGGTTCTGGGCGAGGCACTCAACGACGTGTTCGTGCCACTCCTGCAACAGCAATTCCCCGAAATCGTCGATTTCTGGCTGCCGCCAGAAGGATGCAGCTATCGCATCGCGGTTGTATCGATGAAAAAGGCCTATGCCGGTCACGCCAAGCGCGTGATGATGGGTGTGTGGTCATTCCTGCGACAGTTCATGTATACCAAATTCGTCATTGTTGTGGATGACGACATTGATGTGCGCGACTGGAAGGATGTTATGTGGGCGATCTCGACCCGGATGGACCCGGTGCGCGATATCACCACGGTTACCGACACCCCGATCGATTATCTTGATTTCGCATCCCCGGTTTCGGGCCTTGGCGGCAAGCTTGGGCTTGATGCCACCAACAAATTCCCGGGCGAAACCGACCGCGAATGGGGCGAAAAAATCTATATGGATGATGACATCATCGACCGGGTTGATCAGAAATGGGAACGCTATGGCCTTCCCGGATCAGGCAAGAAAATCTGGCGGGATTAGTTGACAAAGGCGGGATTCTAACCCGCCTTTTCTTTTCAAAAACTCACGATCAATTTCGGAAAAAGAACCAGTGATCGCCATTGTCCGCCGGTTTCCCGGAATAGAAGAATTGCGGCGCATCACACATGAAGTCATCCACCCGGATGGCGAAATTGCACATCTCTTTCGATCCGATGACTTCTTCCATGAATTCCTGGCTGTTTTCCTGCCAGCTCATGACCGGCGGGGCGGTTTCATCATGGATGCAAAGTGCATATTGTTCGGACTGCTCGAACGGCAGGTAGCGAATTTCGCTTTGTGCCTTGCCGCCATGGTTCGTGACAAACAGCATGGCAAATTTCGGACCGTCCGGACTGTCAAGATCGACCCAGCCCGCAACCCGGTCCACCACATCGTCACAGGTAAAATCCCCGGTCAGCATCTGATGCCGGTAATTGCTGGCATATTGGCCACCCTGAATGCGCATTTCGCTATAAAGCTGCGCGCTTGAAACCGGGTCGGCATTGCCATTGGCATTCAGTTCCCAAACGCCATTTTCATCGGGACCAGACGGATTACCCGGCTCATCCGCCAAAGCCGGATGAGAAATTCCCAAAATCAATGCCAAGCCGATTGCGCCCGACCTTATCTTCCGCATTTGCATTCTATCCCGTGTGCTTTGTCTGGCGGTATCGCCGCCAATTATTTGCTGTTTTCCGGACTATAGCAGAAACAGGGATGAAAACAGAACGTCCAGCCCCTTGCCCCACAGATACATTCACGCCACCTTTGGGAACAAGACCAAGGGCACCTGCAATGCAGATGCATCAAACCGTTTCTGTTCTTTGCGAATACGTCCCTGCCGCCTATAACTAGCCGATAGATACATTCCTAAATAAGGGAGCTTCCATGCCCAAGACCGACATGACACTTGATCGTATCAATGATCTGCTGGCGCGCGCCAAGAAAGCCGGTGCTGATGACGCAGATGCCGTCTATGTCGAAGGAACATCTCTTTCGGTTGCCCAGCGACTGGGCAAGATGGAAAAGCTTGAACGGTCCGAAGGCGCCGATCTTGGTCTGCGCGTTCTGATCGGCAAGAAACAGGCTGTCGTGTCATCATCGGACACCAGCGACGCCGCCTTGAACGAACTGGTCGAACGGGCCGTTGCCATGGCCAAGAACGCTCCGGAAGACCCGTATTGCGGTATTGCCGACCCGTCCGAACTTGCCGCAAGTTTTGATGTCGACGCGCTTGAACTTTGTGAACCGGGTGAAGTCAGCCAGGACAAACTGATCGAATGGGCAAGTGCCTGCGAGGAAGCCGCCCGTTCTGTCGATGGCATCACCAATTCCGAAGGATCAGAAGCCGGCTGGGGCCGCCATCAGATCACGCTGGCCGCGACCAATGGTTTTGCCAATTCCTATGCCGGTTCGGGCAGTCACATTTCGGTTTCGGTGCTGGCCGGGACCGGAACGGCAATGGAGCGCGACTATGATTATGACAGCGCGGTCTTTTCGACCGACCTGCGTGACCCGGTCGAAATCGGCAAAAAGGCTGCGGAAAAAACCCTGCGCCGTCTGAACCCGCGCAAAGTCAAAAGCACGCAGGTTCCCGTCATTTATGATCCGCGTGTTTCATCCTCAATCGTTGGCCATCTGTCCGGTGCGATCAACGGATCGGGCATCGCGCGCGGGACCAGCTTCCTGCTTGATGCGATGGGCAAGGAAATCTTTGCCCCGCATATCAACATTGTCGACGACCCCCACCGCAAACGCGGTCTGCGCTCCAAACCGTTTGACGCCGAAGGTGTCGCCAATGAAAAGCGCTACCTGATTGAAAACGGCGTTTTGAAAACCTGGATCCTTGATTTGCGCTCGGCCCGCCAGTTGGGGCTGAAATCAACGGGCAACGCATCGCGCGGGGCCGGAAGCCTTCCGGGGCCGTCAACCACCAACCTTTACATGGAACCGGGCACCATTTCGCCCGAAGACATGATCAAGGATATCAAATCGGGTCTCTATATCACCGAAATGATCGGAAGCAGCGTCAATGGCGTTACCGGCGATTATTCGCGCGGTGCGTCGGGTTACTGGATTGAAAATGGTGAACTGGCTTATCCGGTATCGGAAATCACGGTGGCCGGGAACCTCAAGGACATGTTCAAATCCGTGGTCCCGGCCAATGATCTGACCTTCAAATACGGCACCAATGCCCCGACCTTGCGCATTGATGGCATGACACTGGCCGGTCAGTAATCCTGACCGACACCAACAGACATCCCGATACAAAAACGCCCGGACTTGAATGTGCCGGGCGTTTTTTTCTGGTCTTTTGTATTCCTCAGATTACCTCACCGATCAGCTTGCGCGGATCGTGTTTACGAAATTGTCCGTGGCACCTTTCAGGGTCGTGAAGTTTTCCGAAAGCATACTGACCGCGCGCAAGACATCCCCGGATGCTGTTCCGGCCTCATTGACTGCCGAACTGACGGTTGCGATGTTTGAACTGACCGTGGTGGTGCCGGTTGCCGCCTGTTCAACGTTAAAGGCGATTTCACGGGTTGCTGCGGTCTGCTCTTCGATCGCCGATGAAATGGTGGCAATAATTGCGTCCATTTCACTGACGGTTTTGCCGACTGCCTCAACCTGATTGACCGCACTTCCGGTGCGGGCCTGAAGGTTTTCGACATAACGGGTGATTTCCTCGGTCGCCTTGGCGGTCTGATCGGAAAGATTTTTGACCTCATTTGCGACCACGGCAAAACCACGCCCGGCATCGCCGGCCCGTGCGGCTTCAATCGTGGCATTAAGGGCCAGCATGTTGGTCTGATCGGCAATATCGGAAATCAGTTTCAGCACATTTGAAATATTTTCCGATGCTTCGACCAGTTGCTGAAGGTCGGCCTGGGTCTTGTTGACCTGCCCGACTGCACTGCGTGCCACATCGGATGAATGGACAACCTGACGGTTGATTTCCTCGATCGAGGAATTGAGTTCCTCTGTGGCCGAGGCAACAGAATGCACATTGCCGCTGGCTTCTTCGGTTGCCGATGCCACAGCCACCGTCTGTTCGGATGCCGAACTTGCCAGACGTGACATACTGTCTGCGGTTGCCTGCAATTCCACTGCCGCTGCGGCAACGGTTTCAATGATTTGCCCGACATCGGAATTGAACGTGTCGGCCGTCTGGTTCATGAATTGGCGCTGGGCTTCCTTGGCGCGTTTTTCATCTTCGATTGCCTTGGCTTCAAGTTCGTCATTGCGAATGGCATTTTCCTTGAAGACCTGAACCGCACCGGCCATCTGGCCGATTTCATCGCGCCGTTCCTGCCAGGGCACAGTGACCGTCAGATCATGGTCGGCAAGCTTGCGCATGATCTGGGTGATGGCAATGATCGGCTTTGACAGACGATCACCGATCAGAATGGCAATGACGATGCCAAGCCCCATACCGATCAGCGACGCGATCAGGATCTCGGTTTCCGCCAGACCGATTTCATCAACAACCCGTTCAAAAATTGAATGTTCGGTCGCCGAAAATTCCGCCATCAGATCGGCTGCTTCGGACAACAACAGACTGGATGCCTGTTCCATATCGCCATTGACCGTTTCAATGATGACCAGTTCATTTGACCGGATCTTGTCAAATGCATCACGGTAATCATCAAACAATGTCATGACTTCGCCGATGGTCTTTTTGTATTCCGCATCGGGTACTGTCTGGTTGATTTCAATCAGCCCGGTCTTGAGAAGGCCGAACTCGCTGGCCGCCTTTTCGCCAAAGCTGTCATCCTGACGCCCGATCAGAATATTGGAATAAAGACGCGCCAGAAGCGCATGTTCCCGCGCGGCCACCGCCTTTTTCAGGGCATCGATATTCTGGGTGGTTTCTGCACGTGCGATCAATGCATTGAGATCGGAAACGACCTTGATCCCGTCGGGTTCAAGCCGGTCCGTGATCAGGGCGTGATATTCATCACTCAGATCACGGACTTTTTCGAAATCCTGCATGTAGCGATCAAGTGCCCCTGATATTTTCTCGATCCGGGCACGATGTTCAGCTGATTCGAAACTTTGCAATGCCTTGTCAAGAATTGGGCGGATTTGATCGGCGATGACGAACACCTGTTCGGCGTCATGGGCGCTTGCCTTGTTGGCAAATTCGCGGGCATGACTTTTGAAACGCAAAAAACGCGTTTCAATCTGGGCAACAAGTGCGGCTTCTTCGACCCGCAGCGCATATTCATCAACATCATGTGCAACTTTGGTGAAGCTGTAGAATGCGAATGCCAGCGCTGAGACAAGAATGACCAGCACTGCTGAAAATCCCAATAGAATCTTTGTCTTAACACCCAAGTTTTCCAAAAACGCCCCCGTCGGCGCAGAAGAAACACGCGACACCATCATACCCTCCGTGTTCGCAGCACCGCGCTACGATCTCTTTGATTACCAAGGTATCTGCTCATGACAGTCACTACCCTCCCCATATGGGGAGTACACAACCCTTGTTTTAGATAATCACAATATTGCAACTAACTTAAAGGTTTGGCGTAACATGCGAAATTACAAGGAAAAGTAAGGCCGACCTATCCAGAAGACCTGTATACCTGTCCTTTCGAATATGCCCGGCAGATCGGCGCAATTCGGCGGATCAGTTTCCCTGTTTGACAACACCAAACACCGTAATTTCCAGACATGCTGGCAGACGCCGCAAAGCAGGGCACAACGCATTGGACCATCCCCTGTTATCAACCCAAGGGCATCAATAATCAGCCCCGGCACACCGCTTGATAAAACGCTGATTTACACGCGGAAAAACCGCGAAATGACGAGTAAGATCATGGGGATTTTCAAAGAATGCCTGATCTTTGCTTTGCAACTTCCAAGCGTGATCACATGCCTTCTGATATCCCGGCCGCAAACAACCGGGATATCGTGCATTTGCTCTGAAGTCCTCGCTTCGGGGTTAACCGCTGGTCAGGCGAAGTGGTTCCGGGCCGGTTTCAACCACACCACCCGCGGCCATTGCATAGGCCTGTGGCACCATCAGCCGCACCGGATAGGGCGACAGGCTGATTTCGCATGGCAGTTTTCCAGCACTTTCACCGTCAATCTGAAGCGGAGCCGGGCCACAATGGCTGGTGATCGTGATGCGTTCAGACCGCACAACCGAGACATCGCTTTGTTCATGCAACCTGTTTAACGTCAGGGCCAGCCCATAGCGCGACAATGCACCGATACCGTTGCCGGGCATCAGAACAACATCGAAACCGTTATCGGTCAGCTTCGCAGTCGGTGAAATGATGAATTCGCCGCCGTAATGCTGCGCATGGGTCACCACAACCCCGGCCACCCGATAGTTTTCCCGCCCGATATTGACTTCAAAGTCGCGATGACGCGGGAAAAAGATGTTCCGCAATCCTTCAAGAACATAAGCACCCTTGCCGATCATGCGTTTGAGCTTGAGCGACACATTGGCAACCGTGTCGGCATCGGCCCCCATTCCGACCATCAAAAAGAAGGCCCGCCCATTGACCAGTCCGGGCCGGATCCAGACCTGACCGGGATTGTTGATATAGTCGGCAATTGCCTTTGCCTTGCGTTCCAGCCCGACTTCGACGGCCAGAACATTCGCCGTCCCAAGCGGGATCACACCAAGTGGCGGGACTTCGTGACCATCGATCTGGGCATCAAGAAGACCGTTCAGGGCCTCGTTCAATGATCCATCGCCGCCGGCAACAAACAGGCGTTGATGGGCACGCACCTTGCGCGCCAATTCACGGGCATGGCCGGGATGGGTGGTCTGCAACAATTCCACCCTGATCCCTGCATGTTGCAAAATCTTGGACAGAAACCGCTGTTTGTTCCCCCCCGCACGGGGATTGAAAATCACAGTCACATCGGCATGGGTCATTCAGAACATACTTCCGAAATAAAACCGAAATAAATCATACACACGCACTACCATATGAAAGAAAAAATGTAACAGTTGCTTTACAGAACGACGAAATTTCTGTGAACGGGTTATAAAATCACGTTTTTTATTTTAAACCGATACTGGTTGGGGACAGTATTCGGCACCTCGAAACGCCGAATTCCAGCCATCCTTTTGGCAGGATACGGAGGAGCGGCAATGACAGCGATGACGCTGCAACCGCATTACCGCACGGTCTGGATTTCAGACGTCCATTTGGGGACACGTGGATGTCAGGCAGATCTTCTTTTGGATTTCCTCAATGAAGTAACAGCAGATACCTATTATCTGGTCGGTGACATTATTGATGGCTGGCGGCTCAAGAAAAGCTGGTATTGGCCGGAAAGTCACCATGCTGTTATCACGACAATCATGGATAAGGCAAAAAATGGCGCCAAAGTCATCTTTGTCCCCGGAAACCATGATGAATTTGCCCGCGAATTTGTCGATATGACCTTTGGGCATGTCGATGTCAAAATGAACGATATCCACGAAACAGCCGATGGCAAACGCCTGCTGGTCATCCATGGCGATGAATTTGACGGGGTTGTCAAATATGCCAGATGGCTGGCCTATCTTGGGGACACGGCCTACAACCTGGCCATCGCCCTTAACCGTTACTATAACGGCATTCGCCGCCGCCTTGGATACGGTTACTGGTCGCTTTCGGCCTATCTTAAAAACCGGGTCAAAAACGCCGTTCAGTTCATCTGCAATTTCGAAAATGCCGTCGCCCACGAAGCTGCCAAGCGCAAGGTCGATGGCGTGGTTTGCGGTCATATCCATCATGCCGAAAAACGCATGATCGGTGATGTGCTTTATTGCAATGACGGCGACTGGGTCGAAAGCTGCACCGCCCTTGTTGAAGACAAGGATGGCAAGCTTGAACTTCTGCACTGGGCGGAAATGCGCCAGATGGCCATGAGCCATTCCAGCCCCGGCCGGGACGCTGCAAGCACCCCGTCACTGGGTCTTGGCAAACTGATCTCCATGTTCCGCATTGCCCATGGCACGGACAATTCCGCATCGGGTGCGTCCAAAAAGCGCAGCGATGCCCCGATTGGAAAGACTGCATGAAAATACTGATCGTAACCGATGCCTGGTATCCGCAGGTAAACGGTGTTGTCCGTACCCTTGAAACCGTACGTGGCGAGCTGGGCGCGATGGGACATGATGTTCACATCATTTCGCCCGATCAGTTCAAAACTGTTCCATGCCCGACCTATCCGGAAATCCGTCTGGCCCTGTTTGCCAAACGCAAGATGGCCAAAATGATCGAGGCATTGCACCCGGTTGCCATCCACATTTCGACCGAAGGCCCGCTGGGTCAGGCTGCGCGTTCCTATTGCCTGAAACACGGTTTGCCGTTTTCAACCGCCTATCACACGCGGTTTCCGGAATATATTCATGCGCGCTGGCGGCTGCCGCTGTCGATTTCCTATCGCGGGATGCGCAAATTCCATTCCAAATCACGCTCGGTCATGGTCGCCACCGAAAGCCTGCGTCAGGAACTGTCCGACTGGGGCTTTGAAAACCTGCATATCTGGTCGCGCGGGGTGGATCTTGATCTGTTCCGGCCCCGACCGGACGCCTCATTTGGCGATTTCCCGAAACCGCACTGGCTGTTTGTCGGGCGGGTTGCGGTGGAAAAGAATATCGGCCATTTCCTTGACCTTGATCTACCCGGGACAAAGTTCGTGGTTGGCGACGGCCCGCAACTTAACGAGCTTAAGGGCAAATATCCCAATGCTCAGTTTCTGGGCAAAAAGGTTGGCGAAGAACTGGCAACAGCCTTTGCTTCGGCGGATGTCTTTGTGTTTCCAAGCAAGACCGACACCTTCGGCCTTGTGATCCTTGAAGCACTGGCATCGGGCACCCCGGTTGCCGTCTTCCCGGTTCAGGGACCAGCCGATATCGTGCGCGGCACCAAGGCCGGTGCGATTGATGCCGACCTGCGCGAAGCTGCCCTGGCTGCACTTGAGCTGACATCCGAAGATGCCCGTGCATTGGCCGAACAATATAGCTGGCAGAATTCCGCCACCCAGTTCCTGCACAATCTGGCACCGTTTTCCGGCGGTTTTGACGGGATCGAGGCCGTCCGGATTTCGGTCGACGATGCCACCCGGCACAATGCGGGCACAAACCCGGCCACACCCCCGGATCAAGATCAGGAAAGCCTTGGCACTGCCCCGGTCGGTCAACCCGCCCAGTAAGTGGGAAGCCCCGGGGAAACCGACGGAAAGCGTGGAACGGGTGAAGTTCTATTTGCGATAAAGGCTTTTGCGCAAAGTGCGATAAGCCAGGATACCATTCAATGCGTCCGTTCCCAGCCATCTGCGGAACGGGCGCAAAATCATGTAAACCGGTCGCAAAAGCCTGATGACCTTGCGCAACGGGACAAGTTGTCCGGCAGTCTCGCCCGCTGTGGCAACATAGGTTGCCCATCCTGACCGCAACAATTCCGGACGTTTTTTGAATTCGCGCTGAATGGAAAATACGAACAACAAAATGTCGCGGGCTTGCGCATCTTCCAATGGCATGCGGGCATTCGGGTCTTCTTCAAAATCAATGAAGCCGATCTGGCCATCATCGCGTATCGTCATGTTTCGCAATAACGGTGCCCCGTGCGACACACCCGATGCGTGCAGCCGCGCCAGTGCGGATGCAGCAGCAGTGATTTGCTGTTTGACCCGGTCTTCATTGCCGGACCGAACATCATCTTCGATCCTGGTCTGAAGGATACCGCCATTGTCACCGATTGCGATCCAGTTCGCCCCTTCGCCAATCAGATCAGGCACAAGTACGCCATGTGCGGCCAGTTTGCGCAGGGTATTGGCTTCATTCACAAGCCCCGCCTTGCCGCCGGGCGACACCGTTGGGCGCAAAAGCGGAATGCCCGTGACATTGGCCAGAAAACGCTGCAACCGATGCCAGACTTTTTCCTTTGCCGGCACCGCCTGTTTGACCCATATCCGCCGACCATTCCAGCTTAACGGGAAAACGCGTGCGCCCACGCCCTGGGCTATTGTGTGCTCGACAAGTGCGTGCAGTTGCTCGTTCATTATTTTGTCTTATATGTCGCTCTTTGTGACCTGCTGATCTACAGATCAGTTTTGTGTCCGCATGAAGCTTACTGCGGCTTGCCGCTTATGGCTCGGCGTGCTAGCAACAGCGCGTACATTTGAATATTTATTTGAAGCCTTATCCATATAGACAGTATCAATTCGATACAATGTGGAAATGGCCTAAACGACCAGGAAGAAGCAATTGCCCAAGAACTCCTTGGACCACACCACAGAACATTGGGGCACATGGCCGTTGGTCAAGCGCATCGTCAAAGATGCCGTTGCTCCATACTTCGGGAAAATTCTTCTTGCTCTTCTGTGTATGGCTTTAATGGCTGGTGCAACCGGCCTTTATGCGCTTCTGATGGACCCCATTATCAATGATGTCTTCATCAACAAACGCGAAGCGATGCTTGTTCCTGTCGGCGCCGCAGTTCTTGGTTCCTTTGCACTGAAAGGTTTCGCCAATTACGGCCAGACCGTTTTGATGAGCTATGTCGGTGGACGTATTCTGGCCGACATCCAAAACCGTCTGTACGAACATGTCATTCGTCTTGATATCGGCTTCTTCCACAGCACCAATACCGGCAAGCTGATCACGCGCTTTACCAACGACATCACGGCAATGCGTGCGGCCGTTTCCAACTCGCTGACCGGATTTGGCAAGGATTTGTTGACTGCCATCGTCCTGATCAGCGTCATGTTTTACAAGGATTGGCTGCTTGCCATCATTGCCTTCACGGTCTTTCCCGCTGCGATCTACCCGATTGCGCGACTGGGTCGCCGGATGCGCAAGGTGTCAGCCAACACCCAGCAGCAAATTGGTGAGTTTGCCACCCTGCTTGAACAGACATTCCAGGGCATCCGCCATGTAAAGGCATATGGCATGGAACCTTACGAATGTTCACGTATGGGCAAGCTGGTTGAAACAGTCTTCAAACTGAGCTTCAAGGCACAAACCGTCAGTGCCCGTTCATCCCCCATCATGGAAACGCTTGGGGGTGCGGCGATTACAGCGATTATTATTTATGGCGGCAGCCGGGTGATCGACGGTGCCAGCGATCCCGGAAGCTTCTTTGCCTTTATCACCGCCCTTTTGCTGGCCTATGAGCCGGTAAAACGTCTGGCCAATATCAACATCACCCTGCAGCAAGGTCTGGCAGCATCACAGCGCGTTTTCACTGTTCTTGATATAGAACCCGAAATCAAGGATGCGCCGGATGCCAAAGCGCTGACGGTTTCAGGTGGCGATATTAGCTTCAAAAACGTCGCCTTTTCCTACAATCCGGAAATCACCGCCCTTCGCGATATTGATCTGGATATCAAGGCTGGGGAGACCGTCGCACTTGTTGGTCCGTCGGGTGCGGGCAAATCCACCATCCTGAACCTGATCCCGCGTTTCTATGACATTGATGCCGGTGCGATCACCATTGATGGTCAGGATATCCGTGGCGTTACGCTTGAATCCCTGCGCAAGGCAACCGCACTGGTCAGTCAGGAAATCACCCTGTTTGACGATACGGTACGCGCCAATATTGCCTATGGTCGCGCCGGTGCCAGCGACGCCGAGATCGAGGAAGCCGCCCGTCACGCCGCCGCCCATGACTTCATCCTTCAGCTTGAACACGGCTATGACACCATAGTTGGCGAACATGGCGTGAAGCTTTCAGGCGGGCAGCGTCAACGTATTGCAATTGCGCGCGCGATGCTTAAAAACGCACCGATCCTGCTTCTGGACGAGGCAACATCGGCCCTTGATACGGAATCCGAACGCCATATCCAGGGCGCGCTTTCCGAATTGATGAAGGGGCGCACCACCCTTGTGATTGCGCACCGTCTGTCGACCATTGTTGATGCCGACAAGATTTGTGTCATCAACAACGGGCGCGTCATTGAACAGGGCAAGCACGAAGAATTGCTTGAACTTGGAGGAGCTTACGCAAACCTCTATAATTTGCAATTCTCAGAAGAAAACGGAAACTGATCCGGGCAATTTCGGGATAATCGGGCGTGCAGTGGCATAAGCGGATCATCAAAAGCGACACGATGCGCAGCACCTTGTGCTGGATAGCAGCAGCCTATGTGCGCCTTGTCCGCGTGACCGGCCGCTGGAAAACAGAAGGCGGCGACTTGCCCGCGCAATATTTGCGCGACGGCAAACCGTTCATCGTTGCCTTCTGGCATCAACGTTTGTTGATGATGCCCTATACCTGGCGTGCGGTTGGCGGTGATTTGCCGTTTCATATGCTGATATCTTCACATCGCGATGGTGAAATCATTTCACGCACCGTGGCCCATTTCGGCATTCAAACCATCGCGGGCTCCACCGGGGTTGGCAAAGGCGGTGCTGCGGCCCTGCGTCAAATCATCAAAGCACTCAAGGCCGGTGACGTTGTCGGCATGACCCCCGATGGCCCGCGCGGCCCCAGAATGCGGGCATCCGACGGGGTCGTACAGGCAGCCCGCATGGCCGGCGTTCCGGTTTTCCCGCTGACCTATTCCGCATCAAGCCGCAAGATTTTCAAAAGTTGGGACCGTTTTGTCCTGCCCCTGCCGGTGCCATTTGCCCGCGGTGTCTTTCATTGGGGGGAACCGGTTTTCGTTGAGCGCAAACTCGATGATGCCGGTCTTGAAGCAAAGCGGCTTGAAATCGAAAACGCCCTGACCAAACTGACCCAGGATACCGACCGCGATCTTGGACTTGACGTCATTGCACCTGCCGGGCCCGATGAATTGCCCAAACAGAAACGGTCCGAAATCGCAGCGGGGGCAACCGGCAAATGAGCCTGTTTTACGCCTATCGTGCGGCGACCCGCCTGCTTGGCCCGGCACTTCATCTTTATCTGAACCGGCGTAAAAAACGCGGTAAGGAAGATCCGGGCCGTATTGGCGAACGGTTCGGTCATCCAAGTGCGGTTCGCCCCAAGGGACATCTTGTCTGGATCCATGGCGCCAGTGTTGGTGAATCATTATCTGCCTTGCCGGTGATTGATGAAATTCGCCGTCGCTATCCCGGCCTGTCCATTCTGGTGACGACGGGGACTGTTACTTCGGCCGAACTGATGAATGCCCGCCTGCCAGAAGGTGTGATCCATCAATTCATTCCAATCGACCGACAAGTCTGCGTTGCCCGTTTCCTGCATCACTGGAAACCCGATGTCGCACTGTGGCTTGAAAGTGACCTTTGGCCCAATATGCTGACCAAGGCACAAAAGGCCGGTGTGAAACTTGCGCTTCTGAATGGCCGGATTTCGGAAAAAAGCTTTAAGGGCTATTCCCGCTATCCGTCATTCATTCGCCCGGTCATATCGGCGTTTGATCTTGTCCTGACGCAAAGTGATGACGAAACAAATCGATTTGCCTCACTAGGCGCTGGTAATGTCAAAACGGTCGGGAACCTCAAATTCGCGGCCCCGCCGCTGCCTGCCAATGAAAGCGCACTGGCAAAGCTTCAGGAACAGATCGGACTGCGCCCGGTCTGGCTGGCATCAAGCACATTCGCCGGTGAAGAACGCATTGCCGGGGATATTCACAAAAAGCTCTCAGCTGAACAGGCCGGGCTTTTGACCATCATCGTGCCCCGCCACCCGGACCGCGCAAACGAGATCGAAGCCGAGCTGATTACACAGGGGTTGCAAGTTGCCCGACGCAGCCTTGGTCACATCATCACCCCGGGCACGGATATCTATCTTGCCGACACAATTGGCGAGCTGGGCCTGTTTTACCGGATCGCACCGGTCTGCTTCATGGGCAAGACGCTTTGCGCATCGGGCGGGCAAAACCCGCTTGAACCGGCCCGCCTGAATTGCGCCATCCTGCATGGCCCGGACATGAGCAACTTTGCCACCATCAGCGAAGAAATGCGTATTGCGGGTGCATGCCGCCCGGCATCGGATGCAGATGATCTGTGCCGTCAGGTCGGTGCGCTGCTGCGTGATCGCGAAACCGCGCGAACGATCGCCGAAGCCGCCCTGCACTATGCCAATTCAAAAGCCGAAGTTCTTGACCGTACCGTTGATGCGCTGCGCCCGCTGATGGCGCAAAAAGCAATCGACGAGGCCGATCATGCGTGATCCCCGCTTCTGGCAGAAAGATGGTCTGGTTCCGAAACTGCTAAGCCCGTTTTCATTGCTGTGGCGTGCCGGGGCATGTGTGCGCGCAAAAACCACAACCGCGCGCCATCCGGGCTGCCCGGTATTTTGTGTTGGCAATTTCACCGTCGGCGGTGCGGGCAAAACACCGACATCCGTTGCCCTGTTCGACGTTCTAAGCGCATTGGGTCGTCACCCGCATTTTGTCAGCCGCGGCTATGGCGGCTCCATTGCCGGTCCCCATCGCGTCGACCCTGAACTTGATGACGCCTCAAAGGTCGGGGATGAACCGTTGCTTCTGGCGCACCATGGTCCGGCATGGATATCGCGCGAAAGATTTCTGGGTGCGGAAATGGCCCGGGATAACGGCGCGGATGCGATCATTCTTGATGACGGATTACAAAACCCGTCCCTGATCAAGGATTGCAGCTTTGCCGTTATCGACAGCAATTATGGCATCGGAAACGGCCGCGTCATGCCCGCAGGCCCGATGCGCGAACCCCTGATCAGCGGCCTTGAAAAGGTCCATGCGATCATTCTGATTGGCGATAAGACCCCGGACTTCATCACCAATCTTCCGGCATCCGTACCGATCCTGCGCGCACGGATAGTGCCTGTTAACGGCGACCGCTTTGCTGGCAAGAATGTAGTCGCCTTTGCCGGCATTGGCCGCCCGCAGAAATTCTATGACAGTCTGGCGTCGGTCGGCGCACGGATCGTCGCCACACAGGATTTTGACGACCATCATGTGTTTGCGCCCGATGAACTGACAGCTTTGCGCATGACAGCGGCAAAACTCGATGCGGAACTTGTGACCACGCAAAAAGACCTGATGCGCTTGCCATCCGACAGCCGGAACGGCATAAACAGTCTCGACATTCGACTGGTGTTCGAGGCACCCGATCAGCTTTCCCAGATTGTGAAGACAGTACTCGCCGATGGATAAGAACAGCGACCTTTACCGGATGCGCCAAAAATACCTGTCCCACCCATTGCAAGGGTTAGGGGCCTATCTGCTTTACTGGATGTTCGCCATCATGCCGATCGATATGGCATCGGGGTTTGGGGGCTGGCTGCTGCGAACAATCGGCCCCAAACTGGGACAGTCCAAAAAGGCCCGCAACAATCTGGTCAAGGCATTCCCGGAAAAGTCACCGGCCGAAATTGATCAGATCATCGTTGATATGTGGGACAATCTTGGCCGGTCGGCCGGGGAAATCCCCCATCTGCACAAATTGCGCCCGGGCGGACCCCGCATCGAAATCGTTGGCGTGGAAAACGGCTTGGCGCTAAAGGACGATGGCAAACCCGGCCTGTTCTTTACCGGTCATATCGGCAACTGGGAAGTCACCATGTGCATTGCCACCGTGCTGGACATGGAAATGATGAGTGTCTATCGCGCGCCCGACAATCCGTGGGTCGATAACCTGTTCATGCGCGCCCGCAAGACATTCCGGGGCGAACTGGTACAAAAAGGTCCAAGCGGCGCCCGCAAACTGACGCGTTGCCTGAAAGATGGCGGCCATGCCTGCATGCTGGTCGATCAGAAAATGAGCGACGGCATCGCGGTCCCGTTCTTTGGCCGCGATGCAATGACAGCCCCTGCACTTGCGCAATTTGCGCTCAAATACGATGCGCCGATTGTTCCGGTGCGTTCAGAACGTATCAATGGCGCGCATTTTCGCATGACGTTCTATCCGCCCGTTCCGGTCACCAAAACCGGCGACCGTCACGCCGATGTCGCCAAAATCATGACCGATGTGAATGCGATGATGGAATCCTGGATCCGCGAACGCCCCGCCCAGTGGCTTTGGGTCCATCGGCGCTGGCCAAATTAGCATTTGCAAATTTTCCGGCATTTATTAACGCATTGAGAACATCATTGCTTCAGACTTGCGGTTCTGAAATTTGAACCCCGGGGTCAGGAGCTACCCTTTCTTGCGCCGCTTATTGATCATTCTGACTTTGATGATCGCCGGATCAATGTTTGTCGTTTGGCCAAGCATGGCGCTTGATCATGACATTGCCGATATCCGCGAAACCGCCCGTGAAATCCGGCTGCGGATATCCGAACTTGATCAGCAGCTCAAGGAACATCTGCGCAAGGCCATCGAGGAATATGGCGACCGCCCGGTCGAATGTTCGGACGAAAATCCAAGATCCACACTTGCCGAATGTGTCGAAGCCGACGCCAATGACCTGACCCGAACGGCAATCACGATTGCACGTGCGGGCGATACTGAAGACGACCTGACAGGCGATCTTGCCGATACCGAAGAACGGTTTGCCCTGTTTACCCAGCAAATGAACAAGACCAATGATCTTTTGGCACGTGCTGGCGCCAAACTTTACATGAACAGTCTTGATGTCGGCCCCGAAATGGATCAGTTGCGCCACAATGTCATTGCCTATATCGAACTGAAACAGGCCAATGAATTGCGCACCAAGCAGGCCTTACTGATCGCAACAGTGGCGATTATCCTGCTTGCGATCTTTTCGCTGATTTTTGCCGTGATCCAGCGGTTCAGATAGAATTCAACGCCCCATCACGTTTGTCACAGGACAATTGGTCTTGATCAATCACGCAAAGGTCGTTACCCGGTAACTCACACCTTCACACGCCCGAAACGTCAAAGGGAACCGTCATGACCGAAGCTTATTGGCAGGACATTCTTGTCGCCTTGCGCCAGATTATCCGGGCGACGGATCTCCATTCCAAACGTGTGATGAAGGCATGTGGCCTGACCATCCCGCAAGTCATGGTGTTGCGCGCAATTGACGAACTGCAGAATGTAACGGTCAAACGTATTTCCAATCACGTTTCGCTTAGCCAGGCGACGGTGACAACCATTTTGAACCGTCTTGAGCAGCGCAACCTTGCCGAACGCCGTCGCAGTTCGACCGACAAACGGGTGGTAAACACCTTTTTGACCGATGCCGGGCGCGACGTTCTGGCAACGGCGCCGACCATGCTGCATGAAGAATTCATTACCCAGTTCGAAGCCCTGCCCGACTGGGAAAAAACGCAGCTTTTGTCGTCAATGCAGCGCGTGGCAACCATGATGGACGCAGAACAGATTGACGCCGCCCCGATCCTTGACGTCAAGGCCGCCGACTGGGTGCCGCCGCAAAGCGGCCAGAACGGATAGACCGCACAACCACGCCCAATTCCGGTCGCGATCAGACGCCTTGTTCGGGCAGACTGATGATCTGGTTTCCATTGCGTCTGGCATCGCCAACCGCCGAAAACCTGGCGCCATCCGCGCTGACCTTGGCGGCGTGAACCCCGCCAAAGAACATGTCTTCGCGGTCCCAGCGGCTTTGATTTTCAAGACTAAGCTGATCAAGCAACGCATCATCAAAGCCCGGTTCCACTGACAAAAGGCTGTCTTCGACATGCATGCGCGGCGCGGATACCGCCCCGTGCAGGGTCATGTCAAACGCATCAATATTCAAAAGCACCTGAAGCATGGTGGACCGGATGCGATTTGATCCCCCCGATCCAAGCGCAATCGCCCCGCCATCATCGCCAAGATAAAGCGCGGGCGTCATCATCGATGTCATCCGCACCCCGCAAGGCCACATATGAAAGCCGTCGGGCGAAAGATCGGCTTCGCCAAGCATATTGTTCATCATGATGCCGGTTTGCGGTACGATCCGCCCGGAACTTGACCCGTTTGAGATGGTCGCAGCGGCAAGGTTGCCGTCTTCATCAACAACCGAAATATGGGTCGTGCCCTGCTGACTAAGCGGGCGTTCGCCGATCATCAGACGATAGCGTTCGCAAAGCTCGTCCGACAGGATCGCCGACGTCGCGCCATATTCCCCGCGCACCAAACCGGTTGCGTGGATGATCTGCGACATTGCTTCAAGATGGCGGGCCGACCCGAAACCAGCCAGTGCCATTTCCCGCGCAAGCTTAAGACCAAATCCCACCAGCACCCCGCCCGATGCCGGGGGCGGGTTCAGGACAAACCGGCCCTTGCGCCCACCAACCAGAAGCGGGTCCCGCACTAAAACACGATAGGCCGCAAGATCATCCGCCCCAAGATATCCGCCGAATTCCCGGCATTCCCGGATCAGCGCATGTCCGATGTCCCCGCGATAAAACCCGTCGGCACCGGTCCGCACTAGATATTCAATGCTGTGCGCAAGATCGGGTTGAACATGGCGGGCACCCGTTTCAAGCAGTTCAAACCCGGCTTCGTCGGTATGGCCCGGCTTGCCAAAAACGGCACGGCTTTCGGCCGAAAAGCCCAGCAACGGTTCGACAATCCCCATCACATAGCGTTGAAAATCATCCAGAATCACGCCATTGCGGGCCGCGTCAATTGCCGGTTCGGCCAGTTGCGCCATTGGCAATGTCGCCAGATCATCATGAATTTCAAACAGGCCGGCAACAACGCCCGGCATTGCCACCGATCCATAACCGCCGTGGAATTCCTGGGTGACACCCCCGGCAAAAGTCGCAAGACGGCTTTCGAATTCAAGATCTTCGCGGGATCGCTTTTCAAGCGGGGTTTCAACAAAGAAATCATAAAGACGCGGCGGTTCCCCAGCCGGGCGTGCCATCACAAAACCGCCACCGCCAAGGGACGCCAAAACCGGTTCGGCAACACAGGCCGACCACATGGCCGCCACCACCGCATCGAACGCATTGCCACCATCATCAAGCACACGGGCGGCGGCGCGTGCGGTGACTTCATGTCCTGCGGCGACGGCCCCGTGCTTTTTCATGGTTTGCGTTTCCCGTTAATTATTGGCGTTTGCCGCCTTTTGGGCTTGGTCCATCGGGGGTACAAGCAATTGGGCATCAACGCGTGCCGCCCCGACATTGATCCGCCAGTCCAGATGCGGGCCGGTTGCCCGGCCCGATGCGCCCACCTTGGCAATCACATCCCCCTGTTTGACGACATCGCCAACTTTGACGTCGATTTCAGACAGATGCAAAAAGGCCGAAACCATGCCAAGCCCGTGATCGATAAACAGGGTGGCACCCGAAAAATACATATCTGGATGGGCCAGGGTCACGATCCCGTCGGCCGGGGCCACCACCGGGGTTCCGGTCGGAACGGCGATATCCACCCCCCAATGCGGCGCACGCGGTTCGCCATTCAGGATACGCTGTGATCCGTAAACCCCGCTGATCGGACCAAGGGCAGGCCAGATAAAGCCGTTCTCAAGAAAATTCTCGGTAAAGCGTTCAGTTCGGACTTCGCGGGCCTGACGGCTGTCATCCTTGATCCGGTTCATGACGTCGGGATCGGGCGTGACCATTTTGGGCGGCAAACCGTCAATGCGCTGAATATCAAATTCGCGATCGGCAATCGCATAGGCGAATTCTTCGGTGCTGCCATCTGCATGGCGAACCGTCAGTTTGGCCGGACCTTCATAATCGCGGGGAAATCCGATGATGAACCGCCCATCCGGGGCAATGGTATCAATCGCATCCCCGTCAAGCAGGACGACATCACCGGCATTTGTCTGACCAAAAACAATCCCGCCCTGAACAAATTGCCCCTGATAGGTCGGCTCGGCCGCCTGTGCGGTGATGCTTGCCCCCAAAAGACCGGCAATTGCGATAACGGTTTTAAATGCCAAACGCATTACAGAAGGCTCCCCTGCCTGTCATCTTCCTGTGGACGCGGATTTTTCTTTTTCGCCGGTTTGGGTTTGGCAGGCTTTGGCGCCACGGTTGCGCCAGCTGTTTCCACCGCGATGTTAGCGCTATCATCCTTGCGCTGTGCCGGTTCTGTCGGCTCTGACGGTTGTGACCGTTCTGACGGTTTCGCGCCCTCCGGCCCCGACGTCGCGGTACCCTCGCCGGCGGTGACGCGGGTGATGCCATCGCCCATTTCAAGATCATAGGACTGCCCGGTAACAAGATCGCCCGACTTGCCAACAAGATTGCCCGCCCCATCACGCACCACGGCAAAGCCGCGTTTAAGAACATTACGATAGGAATAGCTTTCCAGAAGCCGGTCATAACGCGCCAGTCCTTCGGCCTCGCGTTTGACGATATTGCCAACCGCTGCCTGCATCCGGGCACCAAGATCGGCGATCTGTTTTTCCGCCCGAACAACATCACGCTTGGCATCACCGGGGCGCAAGCCCGCAGCCGCGCGATCAAGACGCGCTTGCTGCATCTGAAGGGCGGATTTCATCGCCCCGTCCAGACGAAGGGCCGCATTTTCAAGACGCCCGCGCTTTTCCGAAAGCTGTTCACGCGGACTGACCAGTCGCGCACTGGCCTCGTTCAGGCGCGCACGCGCCTGCTGCGTCAGGTTAACAGCCGCACGTGGCAAACGATCCGCCCAGTTATCGAGTGTCTGGGCGCGTTCTTCGAGCATCCTTTTGGGATCCCCCAGCCCACGGGCCAGGCTTTCAAGCGCGGTTTTCTTTTCAAGTCCCAGGCGACGCACGGCCTGTGCCAGTCGAAGACCGTCTTCTTCGACCTGCCCGATCAGGTCCATGCGCACTGGCACGGCCTTTTCCGCCGCCCCGGTCGGGGTCGGGGCGCGCAGGTCCGACACGAAATCAATCAGGGTGGTGTCGGTTTCATGCCCGACTGCCGAAATCACCGGAATGTCGGAATCGGCAACCGCACGGGCGACGATTTCCTCGTTAAAGCACCACAAATCTTCAAGCGATCCGCCACCACGCGCCACGATCAGAACGTCTGGTCGCGGGATCTGGCCATAGGGCAACAGATCATTGAAACCGCGCACGGCCTCGGCCACCTGTTCGGCGGCACCCTGCCCCTGAACCAGCACCGGCCACAAAAGAACCCGGCGCGGGAAACGGTCACGCAGACGATGCATGATATCGCGGATCACCGCCCCGGTCGGCGATGTCACGATGCCAATAACATCGGGCAGGAACGGGATCGGCTTTTTGCGATCGGGGTCAAACAGGCCTTCGGCAGCGAGTTTCTTTTTGCGTTCTTCAAGCAGTTTCAGAAGCGCGCCTTCGCCCGCGACTTCCATGCTTTCAATCACGATCTGATATTTCGAACGGCCCGGGAATGTCGTCAGGCGTCCGGTAACGATGACTTCCATGCCGTCTTCGGGCACCAAGCCAAGTTTGGCCGCCTGCCCGCGCCAGCACACGCCATCAAGAACCGCCTTGTCGTCCTTGAGCGCCAGATACATATGGCCGCTGCTGGCCTGTTTGAAGCCGGAAATTTCCCCGCGCACCCGGACAAAGGAAAAGGCATCCTCGACCGTGCGTTTGAGTGCATTGGACAGGTCGGATACCGAAAATTCGGGCGCATTTCCCGATTTCACAGGGGTTTCCGGTACCGGGGCATAAGGGTCGAACAAATCTTGCGTCATCAAGGGCACTTTATGCTAAAAGCCCGCACATTGAATCATTCTGCGGGATGGCGTTTGGGTCTAGCCTAGTTCATCGCGCATGGACCATCAAGCAATCGGACAAGTCGAAGGATAAAGTCATGAAGGTTCTGGTCGTTGGCGGCGGCGGACGTGAACACGCACTATGCTGGGCCATTGCGCGCAGCCCGCGCATTTCCAAACTCTGGTGCGCACCGGGCAATGCCGGCATTGCGGATTCTGCGCAATGTGTCGCGATTTCCGATGGCGATATCGACGGTCTGGTAACCTTCGCCAAGGACAATGCGGTTGATCTGGTCGTTGTCGGCCCCGAAGCCCCGCTGGTTGCAGGCCTTGTCGATGCACTCGACGCCGCGGGCATCAAGTCGTTCGGTTGTTCCAAGGCGGCCGCCCAGCTTGAAGGTTCCAAGGGCTTCATGAAAGACATGGTGGCAAAGTTCGGTGTACCGACGGCTGCCTATGGCCGTTTCACCAACCCCGCAGATGCCAAGGCATTTGTTGAAAAACACGGTGCGCCGATTGTCGTTAAGACCGACGGTCTGGCCGCAGGCAAGGGTGTAACGATCTGTCAGACCACGGACGAAGCATTTGCCGCAATCGATGAATGCATGGTCGGTGGCAAGTTCGGCGATGCCGGGGCGGAAATCGTGATTGAAGAATTCCTCAAAGGTGAGGAAGCCTCATTTTTTGCGGTTTGCGATGGCGAGAACGTCATTCCGCTGGTTGCAGCCCAGGATCACAAGGCCGTTGGCGAAGGCGATACCGGCCCCAACACGGGCGGCATGGGGGCCTATTCCCCGGCCCCGGTCTTTACCGATGCGGTCGAAGCCAAGGTCATGGAACAGATCATCGTCCCGACCGTCAAAGGCATGGCCAATGAAGGCCACCCGTTCAAGGGCGTGCTGTTTGCGGGCCTGATGATTGACGATGAAGGCAACCCGAAACTGATCGAATACAACATCCGTTTCGGTGACCCGGAATGTCAGGTCCTGATGACCCGTCTGAAATCGGACGTGCTGGACATCCTTGATGGTGCGGCCACCGGCACGCTTAATACCGTCAAACCGGAATGGTATGAGGAAACCGCAATGGTCGTCGTCATGGCCGCCAAGGGGTATCCGGGGGCTTACGAAAAAGGGACCGAGATCAAAAACGTCCCGGCGGCTGACGCCATGGACAAGGTCAAGGTCCTTCATGCCGGGACCAAGATGGAGGGTGACAAACTGGTTGCGACCGGTGGTCGTGTTCTTGGCGTCACCGCGCGCGGTGCAACCGTCACCGAAACCCAGAAACGCGCCTATGAGGCGGTTGATGCGATTGACTGGGAAGGTGGTTTTTGCCGCCGTGATATCGGCTGGCGCGCCGTGGCCCGCGAACAGGCATAAGCCCGCATCCAAACCGATTTTCAAAAGACCGGGTTACGCAACCCGGTCTTTTTTTATGCCCGACTGGCCCGATATACCGACCTGATAGCGGATATGACAGCGGCCCTGATCATCGCGTTCGATATCGGCGGCAACCCCGAAAACATCACGCAGGTTTTGCGATGTCAAAATCTGTTCGGGCGTGCCAATCGCAATCAGTTTGCCGCGATCCATCATCGCAATCCGGTCACAGAACATCGCCGCATGGTTCAGATCATGCAGGGCCGCCACCACCGTCACCGGAAGGGTACGGACAAGATCAAGCAATCCCAGTTGATGATGGATATCAAGATGGTTGGTCGGCTCGTCCAGCAACAGGAAATCAGGCTGTTGCGCCAATGTCCGGGCGATATGAACGCGCTGTTTTTCCCCGCCCGACAATGTTTGCCACATCCGGTCAGCCATCAGATGCATCTCAACTGCTTCCAGCGCCTTTTGGACAATCGCCTGGTCATCTTCTGACCAGGGTGACAGCAAACTCAGATACGGTGTTCTGCCCAGCGCCACCGCCTCGCGCACGGTAATGCGGTCAATGGTGTCGGCCTGTTGTTCGACAAAGCCGATCCGTCGCGCCAGATTGCGACGCCCGACTTTTTTCATCGCCTGCCCGTCAAGCAGGGCCTGTCCACGAGACGGGGCACGAATACCGGCCAGAACCGACATCAGACTGGTTTTGCCAGATCCGTTTGGTCCGATCAGGCCAAGGAATTCCCCCGGTTCAACCCGCAACGACACGTCAGTGATGATTTTCTTGAAACCGGCATTCCAGCCAACATCGCGCAGTTCCAGTGTCATCGCAGAACCCTTCCATGACAAAGAATAAGCGCAAAGGCCGGTGCCCCGATCAGGGCGGTAATCACCCCGATGGGAAGAACCTGACCATCCAGAATGATGCGTGAAACAATGTCAGCCGCAACAAGGAATATCGCCCCGATCAGGGCCGAAACCGGCAGCAAAAGCCCATGCCGGGTCCCGACAAAGAACCGTGCCGCATGCGGGATGACCAAACCGACAAAACCGATCGAACCGACAAGACTGACCATCACAGCCGTCATGGATGCCGCCACCGCAATCAGAACCACATAAACACGGCGCACCGGCACGCCAAGCGATGCCGCCGATTCCACACCAAAGGTAAAAGCATCAAGTGCGCGCGCATACCAAAGACACACAACCAGCCCGCCAAACGCAACGGGCAGCGCAAGATAGACATCGTCCCAGCGCACACCACTCAGATTGCCAAGCAACCAGAACATGATGCCGCGCGCCTCGTCCGCGGTTGCTGCCTTGGTGACGATAAAGGATGTCAGGGCGTTGAAAAGCTGTGATCCGGCAACCCCGGCCAAAATGATCGCGCCTGCACCACGACCGGCCGGAATGGCCAAAAGCGCGACAAACCCGAATGCCACCAGCGCACCGACAAACGCGCCAAGTGACAGCGAAACCATCCCCGCCCCAAGACCAAGAATGGCAACACTGACCGCGCCGGTAGATGCCCCCGCCGAAATGCCCAGCAAATAGGGATCGGCCAGACTGTTGCGCAAAAGCGCCTGTAACACGGCCCCCGACAACGCAAGTGACGCCCCGCAGGCCGCAGCCACAAGTGCACGCGAAATCCGGTAATTCCAGATGATCCCGGAATCGATTGGATCAATCTCATAGCCCGCCTGCCACAGATGATTGGCAATGGTTTGAAGAACCGTGCCAAGGGGAATGTGTGTTTCCCCCTTGGCAGCAGCGATTGCAACCACAGCGGCAAGCAGGATCAAAGCCGCCACGGCGGCACCGCTTCGCGCAAGATATGCCCGCCCCGCCCGCGATCGTGCGGGGGGCTGAGGGGGTGTTTTTTCAAACATTGAAGTCTCCGGGCATATCGAGCGCCATCGGGTTGGGCAATCAGTTCGAGGCACTCAGGCGTTCGACAGCCTGGGCAAGCGTTTCAATACCGTCAATCAGACGAATTGTCGGGTCCATCGATTGCGCATCCATCACAACGATATTGCCGTTTTTAACCGCTTTCATCTGGCGTGTAACCGGATCGGTTTTCAAAAAGTCCATTTTGACTTCCCAATCATCTGCCGGGAAACGGCGACGGCCCATTTTACCGATCACAATGATATCGGGATTGGCGCGCGCAATGGTTTCCCACCCCACGGTCGGCCATTCTTCGTCGCTGTCGATGATGTTTGTTACGCCAAGTTTTTCCGCGATATAGCCCGCGGCCCCGTTTTTGCCCGCGACGTAGGGATCGCTTTTAATCTCGGCACTGGAAAACCAGAAAACGGTCGAAACATTGCTGTTCCCGCTGGCATTGACCTGTGCCAGGGACCGGGCTTCACGATCTTTCAACCTGGCAATCAGGGCCGCGCCGCGATCCTCGATATCGAAAATCTGCGCAAGGTCGGAAATTTCCCGATAAATCAGGTCCATGGAGAAACGGTCATGGCGCACCCCGTCGCCCCCGCCGGCATTGTCCTTGCCGACACAATCGGCCGGTGCGGTATAGACCGGGATCGAAAGTTCATTGAACTGTTCGGTGGTGCCAACAATGCCCTTGGGACCGACATGCCATTGATACTGGGTGGCGACCAGTTGCGGTTTTTGCGCAACCACGGTTTCAAAGCCCGGATCATTATCAGCCAGACGCGGCACGGACGCATTCACATCCCTGAATTCATCCATGACCGGACCAAACCAGACCCCGGTGCCTTTGACCTTATCGGCCAGCCCCAGCGAATAGAGGATTTCTGTCGTGCTTTGTCCAAGCGACACAACCCGTTCGGGGGCCGCATCAAAGTGCAGCGTGCTGCCGCAATTTTCGATGGCAAGCGGATATTCCGTCGCAGCCGCAAACGGGGCCGAAATCATAAAACCGGCAGCAAACACCCCGACTGCCAGCGCATGTTTATAGTGACTGATCACTTTGACTTCCTTTCAAAGACATACCGGCAAGGGTCGGCAATTACCGGCCACTGCACAGCATATCGCAAATGTTATGTTATAACATAACACACACTTTACTATCGTCAAGGGACTGGCAAAAGTGTCGGGAAATGGCGGAAGATGTCAGGATCGGTATTCAGGCGCATTTACAAAAAACTGCCGGAAACCGCGACATATGCCGACATTCTCCGGGGCACCCCGCCCGGTCCGTCGCATTCATGTCGGCAGGTCTCCTGGCTCGCGGGTCAAAGCACTTTTCCTGGCCTTCCCGGGTTCATCCCAGTGGCATTGGTCAGAAAAACGCTCACCGCCTACAGTTGCGGGGGCAGCTTCGGTTGATGGGCACGCAGCCCAGATCGAATTCCCTTTATCCGATATCCGGATACCGACATCTGACCGTTAGATTAAAGCCCAAACCCGGTCAAGGAAATTGGCAGATGACCAGAGGCATTTACACAGGGGTCCATGCAGAAATTGCAGTCGACACGACCTTGAATTTGCCATGTTTCATCCCGATTACCTCCACACTGTCTGGTATGCTTGCCGACAAATGAAACCATTGGAACATGATGCACATGACGACTTCTGTTGAACGCAGACGCTTTTTGAAATCCATCGCGGCAGCCGGTCTTATCCTGCCGGGAATGTCGATCTATCAGCATGCATTGGCAGAAGTACCAGGGCTTGACCTTGGTGCGGGACAGCCGTTTGATTTTGCCGATCTGATTGCGCGTGCCAAATCGATGGCGCAGGCCGCCTATGAGCCGCCAGTCGCCCCCAACCCGGAAATTGTCGGGCGGATCGATTACGACACCCATGGCAAATTGCATTACAAACGCGACCATTCGCCGTTTTCCGATGGATCAGGCACCTATCCGGTGACGTTTTTCCATCTGGGCATGTATTTCGCCAAGCCCGTGCACATGTATCTTCTGGAAGACGGCACGGCACGCGAAGTCATCTATAAACCCGATTACTTTGACATGCCAGCCGACAGTATTGCCCGCCAGCTGCCCGAAAACAGCGGCTTTGCCGGGTTCCGCCTTCATGAAGAACTGTCGCGTGATGACTGGAAAACCCAGGACTGGGCGGCGTTTCTTGGCGCATCCTATTTCCGCGCCATCGGTGATGAAGGCCAGTATGGCCTGTCCGCGCGCGGGATTGCGGTCAATACCGCCACATCCCAACCCGAAGAATTCCCCGATTTCCGCCAGTTCTTTATCGAACCGGCCAAAAATGCCGAAGACCCGGTCACCATCTATGCGCTGCTTGATGGGCCAAGCATTACGGGCGCATACAAATTCCTGCTCTATCGCGGGCAGGGTGTGACGATGGATATCGAAAAACATCTGTTTGTCCGTCGCGATATCGAACGGCTTGGCATCGCGCCGCTGACCAGCATGTTCTGGTATTCCGAACAGAACAAATCATTCCGGTTTGACTGGCGCCCGGAAGTCCATGACAGCGATGGTCTGGAACTGTGGACCGGCAGTGGCGAACGCATCTGGCGACAGCTGAACAACCCCGAAACCATCCGCGCATCGGCCTTTGCCGATCATAATCCGCGCGGTTTTGGCCTGATGCAGCGTGACCGCGATGTGAAGAACTATCTTGATGGTGTGCGCTATCACCGTCGCCCCAGCCTGTGGGTCGAACCCCAGGAAGACTGGAATGACGGTGCCGTACAGTTGATCGAAATCCCGACCGACGATGAAATCCACGATAACATCGCGGCATTCTGGGTTCCGAACGCCCCGGCCAAAGCCGGAAACAGCTATCAGTTCAAATATCGCCTTCACTGGCAGGCCCATAACCCGTTCCCGGTTGCCGAACTGGCAAAGGCAACTTCGACCCGCATGGGACGCGGCGGCGAACCGGGCACCAACCGCCCGAAAGACGAGGTCAAGTTTTCTGTCGAATTCGAAGGCGATGTTCTTGGCACCCTTGCCTATGGCGAGTTCCCGGAAATCGTCGTATCGACATCGCGTGGTGAAATCACCCGCACCAAGATCGAACCGATCATGGATACCCGCATCTGGCGGGCGGCCTTTGACCTGAAAGTGGCCGGCACCGATCCGGTTGATCTGCGCATGTATCTCAAGCGCGGGGACGCCCCGCTCAGTGAAACCTGGATGTTCCAGCATCTGCCGGCATTGGGTAATCAGCATCAAGGCTGATCAAAACCCGGCAAGAATGATCAGGGGGCGGGCAACACCGCCCCCTGTTTTTTTATTTACGACGCCATGCCTTCGCCCGGGCGCGCTTGGCCCGATTGCCCAAGGATTGCCATGACATCGCGCATCGGTGGTGCACCAAACATGCGGGCATATTCGCGGCTGAACTGCGATGCGCTTTCATAGCCGACCGCATAGGCCGCACTGGCCGCGTCCTTCATTTCTGCGAGCATGATCTGACGCGCCGTCGTCAGGCGCAGGCGCTTTTGATATTGCAGCGGACTCATGGCGGTCACCTGTTTGAAATGATGATGGAAGGATGACGGGCTCATATTGGCGAAATCTGCCAGCTCCTCGATCTTCAGCGGCTTGTCGAAATTATCCTTCATCAACCGTAATACCGCCGATATCCGTTGCATATTGCTGCCACCAATCGCAAGACCGGCAATCAGCGCGCCCTTGCCGGTGCGCAACAGTCGGTAATGCACTTCGCGCATCAAAAGCGGCAACATGACCGCAATGTCATCGGGCCTTTCAAGCAACTCGACCACGCGTAACACCGCGTCAATCAGGCTGTCGGTGGTTTGTTCGACAAACAGCCCGCGCGCACTTTCGCCTTCTGCCCCGATCTTGAGATCCATATGCGTGACCAGCTCGCTTAAAATCTTGCCATCAAGATCAAGCGACAAACTGCGATAGGGTTGCTGATCACTTGCCAGTGTCACATGCCCGACAAGGGGCAAATCCACCGATGCCGCAAGAAGCTGTCCGGGTTCATATCGATAGAGCTCCTGACCCAGCGTGACTTCCTTGGCCCCCGACACAATCAGACACAGGCAGGGCTTGTAAATCGTTGGCACCTTAAGGCTTGGCGCGGTCGAACGAAACATCCAGACAGGATCGATCGCGGTGCGCACAGATCCATCCGCATCGCAGTATTTATCAATCAGTTCGCAAAGCCGTCGATAACCGTCCATGACCAAATCCCTTTGATTTCCTTGGATGCAGTATACACACCCGGCACCCTGGAAAAAGCGGACTTTGCCCAGGTTGGAGGATCAGGCAATCCAATTCGAGTTCTGTGTATTCAACAAATACCCATTGATCGACACAGTAAGCGCCATGACACAAACCAAAGGAGCATGTCATGACGAACCCGATCAATTATCTCGAAAACAAGACCGTCATCATCACTGGCGCCAGCAGCGGCATCGGGGAGGCCACCGCCCGGCTTCTGGCATCGCGCGGGGCCAAGGTTGTTCTGGGCGCGCGCCGTACCGAACGCCTTGATCAGATTGTTACTGAAATCGAGGCCGCCGGTGGCACTGCCATGGCCCGGTCGGTTGATGTCACCAATGCCGACAGTGTCGAGGCACTGGTTTATAACGCCCAGAACCTTTTCGGGCGCGTCGATGCGATTTTCAACAATGCCGGTGTGATGCCGCTTGCCCCGATGTCGGAACTTAAAACCGATGAGTGGGAAAACATGATCAACGTCAATATCCGTGGTGTTTTGAACGGGATTGCTGCTGTTCTTCCGATTTTCAAGGCACAGGGCGGCGGCCATGTCATCAATACCGCATCGATTGGCGCACATGTCGTTGTGCCAAGTGCGGCGGTTTATTGCGGCACCAAATACGCCGTCTGGGCCATTTCCGAAGGCCTGCGCCAGGAAAGCGAAAATGTCCGTGTGACGACCATTTCGCCGGGCGTGGTTGAAACCGAACTGGGCCACGATATTTCCGATCCGACCAGCAAGGAATTGCTGACCCAGTTCCGCCAGATCGCCCTGACACCCGATGCGATTGCACGCGCGGTTCTTTATGCGCTTGATCAACCCGCCGATGTCGATGTTAACGAAGTCATCGTGCGCCCGACGGCATCGGCCTTCTGATGGGGCAATCCGTCCTTTCATCCGGCTTTGCAACTTTGCTGATGATGCTGGTGGTGCTTGTACCATCAGCATCGGCCCAACAGGAGACCGAGATGCGCAAAACCACCCAAACCGCCCCGCATCCCTATATCGGCATGTGGGTGACCAAGGACGGCCATGTCCGGCAGGAACTGCTGCCCAATGGTCGCTATGACGAAGCCCGCGGCACCCGTCAATCGGCCTATCAGGGCGATTATCAGGTATCGGGAAATTACATCACCTATCAGGATGACACCGGCTTTACCGCCGATGGATATTTTGAAAATGACGTTCTCTATCACGGCGGTATGGTGATGTTCCGCGAGGCGACCATAAACTAGATCAGCCTGCCGACCCCCGGACAATACGGGCGGGCATACGGGCGGGCATACGGGCCCGCCCGGTTTTGTTTTACTCAGATACGTTCAAGCGCAATGACCGTATCAATGACCGAGCCCTTTTCACCCTTGGGACCGGTCGCCATGCGTTCGAAATTATCCACCGTGACGGTTTTCCACCGGCTCATATCAAGCCCCAGCGCATCGCGTGCCTGTGCAGGTGTCGGGAACACCATGTCTTCGGGGGCCGATGACCATGATGGACGTGATCCGTGGGTGGTAATCAGCAACAAGCCGTTTGTCGCAACCTGTTGTGCTGCCCGGTTCAAAATCCTGTCGCGGGCAAATTCCAGCGGTGATTGCAGGAATTGCGCGGTTACCAGATCAAAAGTGCCGTCTGGCAGGCTTGTATCCAGATCATGGGCCACGAAGGTAATATTATCCTGCACGCCACTTCGCAGAGCATTGGCCCGCGCATAGCCCAGTGCCGTTTCCGAAATATCGACAGCTGTCACTTGCCACCCGCCTTTTGCCAGCCAGACGGCGTCATCGCCCTTGCCACAACCAAGTTCAAGTGCGCGCCCCACCGGGCGACCGGCAACAAACCGCTCAAGAACAGCAGACGGCTTGCCGCTGGTTTGCGGGGACTGCTTTTCATAGGTTTCTTCCCAAAAGGTTCTGGCGTCCATTTTGGGATCAACATTGGGATCAAATTTCATCGGGGTTCTCTTGATAAAGTCGGGGGATATCCGTGATTGCGAATCACGTAACATTAAAAGTTACATGATTCGTCACATCTGTCAATTTCATGTATCTTTGATTGTTACATGTGATAAAAATGACAAAACATCTGATCGACAAACAGGACCGCCTTCATGCGTCAGGACAACCGCCTGCCCCGGGTTTTGCATGCGCTTTTGCATCTGAGCGACATGAAAGACCCCGCCACATCCGAACAACTGGCCGGGATGCTCAATACCAATGCCGCCGTTGTCCGGCGGACAATGGCGGGGCTGCGTGATCAGGGGATACTAACATCCATCAAGGGCCATGGCGGCGGCTGGCAACTGGCACGGCCGCTGGAAAAGATCACACTGGCGGAAATTTATCAGGCGCTGGGCGCACCGACCCTTTTTGCCCTTGGCTGCGGGGACGAAGAGTCTCAATGCTTGATGGAAAAGGCGGCCAATACGGCGACCGCGCGCGCATTGCAATTGGCGTCCGAGACATTCATCACCGCACTATCATCGGTCACCATGGCCGATCTGGCCGTTGATTTTGAAAAGCGGCTGGCGGAATTGGGATTAAGTCCGGATAACCTGCATCATTTTGCTGACCAGCACCACTGAGTCAGCGCAGGCTGCCAAAGAATTCCTTCAGAAGGGTTGCGGCCTCCACCTCGCCAATCCCGCCGTAAACTTCGGGGCGGTGATGACAGCTTGAACTTTCAAACACGCGCGGGCCGTGATCAACCCCGCCGCCCTTGGGGTCGTAAGCCCCGAAATAGACACGCCGAAGGCGGGCAAATGAAATGGCGGTTGCGCACATCGGACAGGGTTCCAGCGTGACATAAAGATCGCAATTGGGAAGACGTGGCTCACCCTTGGCCCCGGCGGCGGCCCGGATCACCAGAATTTCGGCATGGGCCGTGGGATCGTTCATTTCTTCGGTCAGGTTTCCGGCGCGCGCCAGAACTTCGCCGGTATCGGCATCAACCAGAACCGCCCCGACCGGTACTTCGCCGCGACGTGCGGCTGCGCGGGCTTCTTCAAGAGCCATGTCCATATAGCTGTCTGCGCTCATAGTCTTTCCATCCCGATGATCGAACCAGTGACAGACCAGCGTCATCCCTGCCGGGTCCGGTCTTTTAGTTTGTTTCAGGACATTTGGTCCTTTTTGGGTTCATGACATTGTCCTATCACTCCACAGGGTCGGTCAAGCCATGATCACCGGCATTGGTGGATCAACACACCCTTGCCCGCCTGCGCAGAACGCATAGACTGTCGGCGTGAATTGCCGTTGCCCTTCACGGGTTAGAAAGGTAGTTTCCGCCAAACTTGTTTCGCCATCCCGTCACCAGCATCAAGGTTCGCATCGTCATGACCACGCGCAAGCCGATCATTGGCATTACACTCGATTCCGAAGAACCGGGCGGATATTCCAAATTCCCGTGGTATGCGCTGCGTGAAAACTATGCCGGTGCGGTCACGGCTGCCGGTGGCATTCCCATGCCCCTGCCCCATGAAATTGAACTGGTGCCGGACCTGCTTGATCTGATTGACGGGCTGGTGGTGACCGGTGGCGCGTTTGATGTTGATCCCAGCCTGTTTGGCGCGACCGAAAAACATGACACGGTTGTCACCAAGGATCGACGCACCAAATTTGAATGGGCGATGGCCGAAGGTGCGCTTAAACGCGACATGCCGGTTCTGGGTATTTGCGGCGGGCAGCAGCTTTTGAACGTTATTCTGGGCGGATCATTGATCCAGCATATCCCAGACGCGATCGAAAACTGCCTTCCCCACGAACAGCCAAACCCGCGCGACGAGGCCGGTCATGACGTCACGGTCGAGCCCGATACGCTTCTGGCGAAAATCGTTGGCGATGCCAAAACACTGTCGGTCAATTCCGCCCACCATCAGGCGGTTGATGGAGTTGGCCCGGATGTGATCATCAATTCCTATGCGCCTGATGGTGTGATCGAAGGAATTGAACATCCGAAATACCGCTATTGTCTCGGGGTCCAGTGGCATCCCGAATTTCATATCAGCTCGGGCGATGCCAAAATCTTTGACGCCCTGATTGCCGAGGCCCGCAAATGAGCGACAAAAACGACACCCAGAACGACAACAAACCCGAACGCATTGCCAAACGCATTGCGCGATCCGGTGTCTGTTCCCGGCGCGACGCCGAACGCATGATCGCCGAAGGTCTGGTGCGCCTGAATGGCAAAAAGCTTGATAGCCCCGCCGTAACGGTCACCGACGAGGACGAGATCATTGTCGATGGCAAGCCATTGCCGGAAAAGGAAAAGCCGCGCCTGTGGCGACTGTTTAAAAAGCGCGGGCTGGTCACCAGCCACCGCGATGAACAGGGCCGCGATACGGTATTTGAACATCTGCCAAGCTATGTGCCGCGTGTGATTTCGGTTGGTCGTCTTGACCTTAATTCCGAAGGGTTGCTGTTGCTGACCAATGACGGGGAACTTGCCCGTTATCTGGAACTTCCGGCAACCGGATGGGCGCGCCGGTACCGTGTGCGCGTGCATGGGCGGATCGAGGAAGAAAAACTTAAACAGCTTGAAGAAGGCATCACGGTTGATGGCGTCCATTACGGATCGATCCAGGCCGAAGTCGACGTTCAGAAAGGCACCAATGCCTGGATGACCGTCACCCTTCGCGAAGGCAAGAACCGTGAAATCCGCCGGGTGATGGAGCATCTGGGCTGGCCGGTAACGCGCCTGATGCGCGTATCCTACGGCCCGTTCCAGTTGGGCAGTCTGGCCCCGGGCGAGTGCGAGGAAATCACCGGCAAGGTAATGAAAGAACAGCTTGCCGCGTTCTTCCGCGGTGATTACAGCAAGGTTTCAGAAAAGAAATCGGTTGCCCGTGGCGGCACCGGTCGCCCGAAGGCACCGCGTACCGTATTTGGCCAACCCGCCCAGCGCAAACGCCCGCAAGGCAATCAGGGTGGCCCGGCAGGCACCACCCAGAACACCAGTGATGGTGAGGATGCGCGCGACAACCGCGCGGCTTCCCGCCCAAGTTCCGGTGCCGCCCGCAAGGGTCCGCGCATCGGTGCGGCCCCGCGTCCGGGTGGACGCGGCAAACCCGCCGCCCAGAATACCCGCCCGGAACGCGAAGAGCGTGATGAACGCGGTGCTGCACGCCCGACCAACAAGGGTCGCGGTCGTTACGGCACCGGCGGCAAGGCCGGTGCACCCGATGACCGCAACGGCCCCGGCAACGGGCGCGGGCGCGGGCGCGGCCGTGGTACCGGTTCTGGTGCCGGTGCGGACAATCGATCGAATGCAGGTGCAGGCGGTGGTCGTTCAGGCAACCGTTCGGGTGGCAACTTCAACGATGTCAGCAACAAGCCGGTCGGTCGTTCAGGTGCACGCGGCGGCAAGCCCGCATCATCGGGCAATTCCGCACCGGGTCGCAAACCCGCAGGCAACCGCCCGCGCGGCAAAAAGGACTGACCATAATGCGGATTGTTGGCGGAAGTCATCGTGGACGGGTTTTGAACGCGCCTGAAGGGCGCGACACCCGCCCGACCCTTGATCGTGTGCGCGAGGCGCTTTTTAACATCCTGTCGCACGCATCACGCTGGTACGAGGATGACTTCCACCCGCTTTATGACGGTGTGGTGCTTGATGCCTATGCCGGGTCTGGCGCCTTGGGTCTTGAGGCCCTTTCGCGCGGGGCGTCAAAGGCCGTGTTCTTTGACACCGACCGCAAGGCCATCGCCATTGTCGAGCAGAATATTGACACCCTGAAGGTCGGCAATCAGGCCAAGGCACAGCGCGCGGATGCTACAAAACCGCCCCGCGCCATCGAACCGGCCAGCATGGTTTTCCTTGATCCGCCCTATGGCAAGGATTTGCTCGAACCCAGCATCACCGCCCTTGCCGCTGCCGGATGGATTGATGCCAATACCCTGATCATTGCCGAACGTGATCCCCGTGATCCGCAAATCGGCCTTGCCGGGTTTGAACTTTGTGATTCACGCAAATATGGCCGCTGCCAGATTGATATCGGCCGCATGGCAGGCTGATCATCGCCCAAACGCGACTTACGCGACTTACAAGTGCGATTTACAAGCCTGATTGAAATGATCGCGCAGATCAGCCATTCCCACCCGCCTGCTGCCAGATTGCGCAATTTGTGATACCGTTCAGACAGCATTTAAACGGTTGATGATCATGAAAGCCCTGTCGACACCCGCCCCGGACAAGGAATTTGGACGCCTGTTGCGCCAATGGCGCCGCATGAGCGACATCAAACAATCGCGTCTGGCCGATATTCTGGGTGTTACACAGGCAACCGTTTCGCGCTGGGAAAACGGGACACAGCGCCCCGCCCCGCTGCAATATGACCTGATCCATCAGATGATGACGCGCAAACGCAATTTCCGTCTTGATCATGCGATCAAGCGGCTGGTCACCCATTCCAGCCAGCGGGTCCACCTGATCGAGGACCGGTCCCACAGACTGCTATGCGCATCTCATGCCCGTGCCCATGAATGGCAGCGCGACTGCACCGAACTGCTTGGCACATCGCTTTGGCGGTTTGCCACGCCGGAAATCGCGAATGCGGAAAAAAGCCTGCATGACATGGGATGGCACGAAGATCAGGCCGATCATCTGACCTTCGAGACATCCCGACGGGACGGTGCGCCGATGCGCATCGTTGACAGCTTCATCCTGTGGGAACGTTTTTTCCTGTCGGATGGAACGGCGGTGCGCCTGACCACCGGCTATGACCAGGCACCGAACCACATCTAATCTGGTTCGACTTTCCCATCCGCACGCATATTTCATACGTGGTCACCGGCCCCCGATTTCGGGTAGTCATAGCGACACCGGAATTGCCGTGCATTTGAAGTGCCGTGCATTTCCGGCGATCTGCCATTTCAAACCATAAAAAACACCACCTGACGGAAACGCCACATGCCACCGATATTCGCCATCATCATTCTGTATGGATTGGGATTGACTGCATCCATGCAGGTTGGCCTGATCGGGCCGATTGCCCCCGATTTGCGGGCGGGCTTTGGCCTTAGCCAGGCGGAATTCGGTCTTGTTGCATCCCTGATCACCGCGGCCGGGGCACTTGCCGCCATTCCAACCGGTGTCTGGGCTGCGCGCGCCGGTTTGCGCAAATCACTGGTCCTGGGCGGGCTTATGATGATTGCCGGTGCCGTGATCTTCGCCACGGCCAATGCGACGCCACTTCTTTATGCCGGGCGGCTGGTGACATCGATCGGCTATTTGCTGATTGTGGTCGGTGCGCCAAGCTGGATGGCGGGTTTTGACAATCCGAAAATGGTCGCCATGGCCATGAGCATCTGGGGCACCTTTATTCCGGTGGGCATTGCATTGGGCAACTGGATCAGTGCGGCGATGGTTGTGTGGCTGGACTGGCGTCTGGCGGTTGCGGCCTGCACGGTTCCTGTTCTTGTTTTATTGCCGCTTCTGGCATTGATGGAAAAACCGCCCACCGCGACCGTACGCAAATCCCTTGGCAGCGGGGTGATGGGGGTTCTGAAATCACGTTCTGCACTGAAAGTCGCGCTGACATTTTCCGCCTTTGCCGGGGCAACATCCGCAGCCCTCGCCTTCATGCCGGCAATGATGGTCGACAATCTTGATATCGGGATCGCACCGGCAGCCGGGATCATCGGAACGACCGCGATTGTCGGCAATATTATTGGCAGTATCGGTGCGGGCGTGGCCCTTGGCCGTCAGGTTGCCGGGCGGCGCATTCTGATCGCGTTTTTGCCGATGATGGCAGCCGCCATCGCGACCTTGTTTGTCAGCACCGACATGGCAATCAGCCTGATCGCGCTGGTGATTTTCAATATCGGTCAGGGGGCGGTTGCCGGCACCTGTTTTGCCCTGTTGCCGGCCATCGCCAAGGACGGTCTTTCGATGCCCGCCCTTCAGGGGATGCTGGCCCAGTTTGCCGAGATTTTTGTGGTCATTGTCCCACCGCTTACCGGGGCCATGATTGATTTCAATGGCTGGGGTGGTGCGGCGGTGATCCTTGCCGGTTTCTATTTTGCAGGCTTCATGATCTCGGCGATCAGGTCCCCCATACGCCGCGTAACCGCCTGACCTATACGATACGATGACTTGACCTATCCTGCGAAGCAGGCGACCCTCCAATCCCCTCAATCAAAGAGGCAATGACACACAGGGCAGGGAAGCGGGATGCAGTTGATCAAGGCCATCTTTATCGGAACGATATTGATTGGCCTGTCTGTTGTTGCCGCGTTCTTTATCTGGCTTGCGCCGGTCGGTGCGGCCTATAGCGCAAAGATCATGTGTTCGGCGATTTTTGTGAACGGATTGCCATCCAGCCGTGCGCGCGATGAAGACGTTCTTGCCGACAATAATGCGTTGCTGTCGCTGATCACCACCAATGTCGATCTGCGCAACCAGACGGTCAGCGCCCATGCTTTCGGTTTCCGGAAACGGTTTGCGGTTTATCGTCCGAATCTGGGCTGTACGCTGGCCGATGATCAGGCCCATATTGCGCGCCTGCGCAATTCGACACCGGTGATCAAACCGATTGCCGCCAAGCCGCTTCTGACCACAAGCCTACCGGCCGAAGTCGACCGCCGCGCATTGAACAATATCCTGTTTGATGTCATGGACGAACCCGGTGTCCGCCCCGAACGGCGCACGCGCGCGGTACTGATCCTGTATCGCGGCAAGGTCATTGCCGAACGATATGCCGACGGCATTACCGCACAGACGCCGCTTCCGGGATGGTCGATGACCAAAAGTGTCTGGAACACCGTTCTGGGCCGCATGCAGAACGAAGGCATGATGCCCGACATTCATGATCCGGTTCTGATCAATGAATGGCAGGCGCAGACAAATGATCCGCGCGCGGCCATTACCTATGACCAGTTGCTTCGGATGCGCAGTGGCATTGAATTTAGCGAATCCTACTGGAACCCGCTTTCCGATGTGGTGCAGATGCTGTTCGTCCAGCCGGCCGCCGCGGGCTATGCTGTGTCCAAACAGTTGCAACACAGCCCGGGTGAAGTCTTTGCCTATAATTCCGGGGCATCAAACATTCTGTCGGCTGCTGTTCGCAATCTGAGCGGATCACGCAGCACATATCTTGCCCGTCCGACCGAACTTTTGTTCAGGCCGCTTGGCATGAAAAGTGCGGTGATCGAAACCGATCCCGAAGGATATTTCATCGCATCAAGCTTCATGCATGCAACGGCGCGTGACTGGGCCAAGATCGGCCAGCTTTATCTTCAGGATGGCGTCTGGGAAGGACAGCGTTTGCTGCCCGAAGGCTGGGTCGATTACACCAGCAGCCCGGATGAAAGTGACCCCGACGGCATTTACGGGGCGCATTGGTGGCTTGATCTGCCCGGCGACCGTGATGACGAAGGCAACCCGCGAAACGGCATCGCCGAATTGCCCGATGATGCGTTCTTTGCACTTGGCCATGATGGCCAGTCACTTAGCGTCATCCCGTCCAAGGAACTGGTCATCGTGCGGCTTGGCGTTACCCGCAAGCGCGAAGCATTCAGCCTGCGCAATTTCGTATCCGATATCAGCAACCTGTTTCCCGATGCCCCGACCGCATCGCAAAACAGTCCGGACGGCGAAGACATCCAGGATGCCACCGGGCCCAGCACTGATTGATTAGCATCGATTGATTTGTGGGGGCCGAATCACGGCTAGAAGAACCAACCGGATTCAGATCCTAGGCCAGCAGCGCCACAACATACCCGGCACCTGCCCCGATCCCGACCAGCGCCCAGACCGGCATGATCCGCCATTGCAAAACAACAAAGGCGATCGCGACACAGCCGATATCAAACATGTCATGGATTGCACCGGTCCAGATCGGGTCATAAAGAACCGCCGCCAGCAACCCAACCACCGCGGCATTAACGCCCAGCAACCCGGCCCGCATCGCGCCGACATGCCGCACCCGGTCCCAGAACGGCAACAGCCCGACAACAAGCAACCAGGCCGGCAAAAAGATCGCCACCAGGGTAATCATCGACGTCACCGCACTGATCACGATGCCGCCATCCATGGTCGACCCGTTATGCAAGGCAGCACCAAGATATGCCGCAAAGGTAAAGATCGGCCCGGGAACCGCCTGGGTCGCGCCATAACCGGCAAGGAAGGTCTGTGTATCGACCCAGCCCGGATCGACCACAGCATTTTCTAGAAGCGGCAAGACAACATGCCCGCCGCCAAATACCAGCGCCCCGCTGCGATAAAATCCGTCAATCACCGCAAACAGCCCGCTTTGATCAAAATGGGCTGCCAGTGGCAAAATGACCAAAAGGGCAAAGAAACAGCAAAGTGCGACAATCGCCCCGGTGGCCGAACGGGGGGCCATCGGCGCCATCGGATGGTCATCGACCTTGGCGCGCAGCATCACAAAACCGGCCAGCATCCCGCCCAGAATGACCGCAAATTGCGCTAAGACCGTGCTGCTTGCGATCATGATGGCGGCGGCAACAATGGCCAGAACCGCACGCGCAATATCGGGACACAGGCTTCGTGCCATGCCAAACAAGGCATGAGCAACCACGCCCACCGCCACCAGCTTGAGACCGCGCAGAACCCCGTCAACCGATGCCAGATCAAACCCGACAAACGCCATGCCAAGAACCGCCAGCACAATGGCCGACGGCATCGTAAAACCAAGCCAGGCCACAAGGGATCCGCGCACACCACCAAGCGCCATGCCGATCCCCATGCCAACCTGTGAACTGGCCGGTCCGGGTGCGAACTGACACAGTGCAACCAGATCGGCATAGGCCGCATCACTTAGCCATTTGCGCCGGGCGACGAATTCTTCGCGGAAATAACCGATATGGGCGACCGGCCCGCCAAAGCTGGTCAACCCAAGGCGCAGGAAAATCATGAAAATCTGCCACAGCCCCACACCGTTTTCCGGCAGTGAATCAGGTGAAACAGATGACACCGGCGCAGGGTCAAAGTCAGGGTCAGCGTAAGGGTTTGTCATGTTGTCAGACATTGCGGGTTATTGCCCCATGATCACGTTCGTCAGGATCGTTTTGCCTGAACTTACGCAACCGGGCAGCACCTGCAAAGTCAAAAGCAGCCCCCTGCCCGTTCGTCATCAAACCATAATAAAACCCCTGCCACCGGCTTGATGCGGTGACAGGGGCAAGATCAAAGCGCCAGACCGGAAATCCGGGTTTTAGCGGAATGCCGGTTCGTCGAGCGAACGCAATTTGCGTGAATGCAGCTGATTGACGTCCTGACGCAGGGTATCGATGGTATCGAGACCAACCTGAAGATGCTGACCGATCCGCTGGCGATAGAAATTGTTGGCCATGCCCGGCAGTTTCAGTTCGCCATGGACCGGTTTGTCGGAAACACACAGAAGCGTGCCATAGGGCACACGGAACCGAAAACCGTTGGCAGCAATCGTCGCACTTTCCATATCCACGGCAATTGCGCGTGACTGGTTCAGACGGCCGAACAGTTCGCTATAACGCAGTTCCCAGTTACGGTTATCCGTGGTTGCCACCGTGCCGGTTCGCATGCGTGCCTTCATCTCGCGACCCTTGAGACCGGTGATTTTGGCAACCGAGTCGGCAAGCGCGACCTGTACTTCGGCAATCGGCGGGACCGGAATCCACAAGGGCAAATCCGAATCCAGAACATGGTCGTCACGCACATAACCATGGGCCAGCACATAGTCACCAAGCAACTGACTGCGCCGCAGCCCCGCACAGTGACCAAGCATCAACCAGCAATGCGGACGCAACACGGCAATATGATCCGTTGCCGTTTTTGCATTGGACGGCCCGACACCGATATTGACCAGCGTCACACCAAGCCCGTCTTCGCGGATCAGATGATAGGACGGCATTTGCGGCAGTTGCTTGACCGCCTCGCCCGATTCCTGCCAACCCGCCGGGGCGTCTTTGCGCACATGGACCTTCGGCCCCGGTTCGACAAAGGCGACATAGGGGCTTTGTGGATCTTCGAGCTGCAATTTGGCAAATTCGATGAATTCATCGACATAGCGCTGATAGTTGGTGAACAGCACGAACTTCTGGAAATGTTCCGGTGCAGTCGCCGTGTAATGGCGCAAGCGTGCCAGTGAATAATCAACACGTTCCCCGGAAAACAGCGACAGCGGTTTGGGGCCGTCACTGTTGCCGTAATGCACGCCATTGGCGATATCATCATCGGTACGGGCCAGATCGGGCATGTCAAAGATCAGCTGCATCGACCGGATATCGGTCGGACCGATACTGTCGGTTGCCGATTCGACCAGGAATGGCAGCGGGATCGGGCGATCAGACACACCAACCACAACAGGCACGTCGTGGTTCTTAAGCAGAAGTTCGATCTGCTCGCGGTAATATTCTTCAAACAGGTCAGGACGGGTCAGCGTCGTGCCGTAAATTCCCGGGTCGCGTGGTGCGCCGAACGAAAGCGTGCTTTCGACATGCAGCTTTTCCGGCGGCACTTCGATGCCAAGATACGGGTAATAGGCGCGTACGGGGGATGATTGCTGACCTTGACCGAAACGGTTAAAGGCCTCCTGGACGGCATTGGAACCGGTCGCATAAATATCCTTGATGCGCGCAAGTGCCTTGTCAGCGTCAGTGAATTCAAACAGATCGCGTACCGATCCGTGTACTCCAGAAACCATAATGGATGCTCCTTTTTGTTATTGTTGTTTCAGAACCCCTGTCTGATCAAGGTGCGTGAAATCACGCCCGATCAATTACAAAGGCCCTTGGAGCGAGAGATTTATCACCGCCCGCCCGCCTTCTGACAACCGAAAACTTTTTCATCCCGTTCTATCCCTGGGTGAATATCCTGAAATACAGGGAACCGGCTGTGCCGAAACAACCCGCTTTTCCGGCGGTTTCAGATGCTTATGACTTATATGTCGGATTTATTTTCAAGAATTCCAAATGACAGTTTTGATGCGCGGCCCATAACAAGGCCGGTCTCAAATAGTCTGCGCACCGGTGACTTTATCGCGGGTGCCGGAATCCGGGCAAAAAAAGTGCCGAAACCGGGGGACGGTTTCGGCAATTTCAGGGAGGTGCCTTAGACGTTGAGGGAAAAGACGGTCAACCCTGATGTGAGTTTTATATGACCATTGGTCATTAATGTCAATTTTAATCGACGCGTAGCATCCATTCGCCTGACGCATATCTCATGCTAATATATCGGCGTCTTCGGCGATCTCTTGCAGGTATTCAAGCCTGCGCTTCGCGCCCTGATCAAATGCCCACGAGTCACCTAGATGGGTCATTTTCAAGTCACTTACAATTCTGGCGGCACGCGGGTCACTTTGGACCAGGCTTTCGATTTCGTGTTTCTCTTCGTCGTCCTGAAGTGTCCCGCGTACATAGCCAAGAATGTGCTCCTTGCCATATATCGCAAGAACCGGGCTCATATTATGCGGCCTCTGAGACGTAGCGTGACGCGTGCTCGCGCGCTTCGATTCGACCGACCGACGCACGCAGTTTGCGGCGTGCACGTCCAACACGCGATTTCACGGTACCAATTTCAACAGACATCTGATCGGCAGCATCCTGATAGGATACTTCTTCAACAGCGGTCAGCAGGATGGCCTGGCGTTCCTGTTCGGGCAATTCTTCAAGAACACGGTCGGCATCACGCAATTGCAGACGCGCCATCTGGTTGCTGCCATGACCATACACATCACCAAGATCATCCCAGTCGACCTGCGGGCCGCGGGTTTTTTCACGGCGCTTGCTGGAAATAAAGGTGTTGAACAGGATCCGGTGCAACCAGGCCTTAAGGCTCGTGCCTTCTTCGAACTGGTCCTTCTTGCTGATGGCTTTCAACAAAGTGTCCTGAACCAGATCCTGCGCAAGATCGGTGCTGCCGGTCAGGCGATATGCATGACGGCGCAGTGCTGGCACATGGTCTTCGATTTCGTTCATCACTTGAGTAGACATCACAACCTCCTTGTTCGGATGAACTTACCGTAACAAAAGAAAATGAAATTTAAAGTAAAATCGTATAGTTAACTTAGGCAATACAATGAACAAACAGCACATACACAACATTATCAAAACACATATCTGACACAATGTAGTTAAGTGCATCACGTTACATTATTTACCGCCTGTGATTACTTTACATTACTTACATCACTGCTCGAACTTACCGAGAGTCAGCAAGATGGTTGTCTTATGGAGGAAACGGAGGTAACGTAAGTTACTCCAAAATTTTTGAATGCCTTGATTTTCAATGGCTTCAGGGGCTAATTAAAGCTCCTGAAATTGACAGGAAACCCCACGTGCCAACGCCGAAAAGAACAGAAAAGCTCCAGATCATGCTGGATGACGAGGAGCTTAAGGTCATTGATGACTGGCGCTTCGATCATCGAATGCCAACGCGTGCCGCCGCAATCCGTGAATTGATCCGCCGCGGTCTTATCGCCGAGGACGTCGAAGAACCGGAGACAGAGGGCAAAAGCACGACAGATTTTCGTGTTGAGCCGGAATAAAACAAATCTTCCATGAAAAAGGCCCGTCAAAAGCGGGCCTTTTTCATATCTATTTTTTCCCAATACAGGACTTATTTTCCGGGAACGGAAATGTTTTTGGGTTTCTTTCCTTCGAAAATGCGGGCGATTCCCGCGCCGAATCCCAAAACCAGTGCCCACAATCCGTAATATCGCAAGGCCCGCGATATCGTGATGGCAATCAGAAAAAGCCAGACCGGATAGGACGCGGCCCCGGCTGCCAATGCGGCAATCTGCATGGGAACGGGTGTGACACTGACCAGAAAGACCAGCCAGAACCCGCCATCTTCGAATTTTGCCTGAAGTTCATCAAACTGTTGCTGACTGCCCATCATGTCAATCAGGGGCTGGGCCAGGTCATCAAACAATGCCCAGGCCAGGAAATAAAGCCCGACCGCGCCGGCCACACTGCCAGCCAAGGTCACCGTGGCGACGATAAAGCCGCGTGCACGCGATGCCGCCATCACCGGGGCAATCACGATTTCAATCGGGATCGGGATAATGGTTGTCTCAAGAAACGACGCCCCGGCAATACCGGCCAGCCCCTTGCGCCCGGCGGCAAGTTTTGCCAGCCGTTCCTGGGCTGCACGGAAAAAATCCCCGAGCCGTCCGAAAGAACGATTTTGATCGCTTTTCAAGATGATGTCCTTCCTGCCGCACAAAAAAGAACAGCCCGCCCAAAACGGGCGGGCTGTCACCCTCGGACGTCAATCGCCGAGTTCAGGTTGTGACGTCTTATTCGGCGGTCTGACTGTCCGAGATGGCTTTCTGCGCATTTTCAAGTGCGTTCAGCGTATCGCGTTTGACGTCTTCCCACGTATCTGCCGATGCGTCCTTGGCCGATGCCATGGCATCGCTCAACTCGTCGGTAGCGCTATCCCAGGCTTCTGCCAGTTCATCAACAGCGTCTTCGCTGTCATCTTTCACACGGGCAGACACGTCGTCATACTGATCCCCAAGCTGGTCGGATTTTTCATCGACCCACGCCAGGAAATCTTCTTTCTGTTCAAAGGTGAAGTCTTTGGCTTCTTCATACTGGGCCGCAATCTTGTCGCCCAGCTTGTTGGCGTCCGACTTCATTGCATCATCGGTCTTGATCGTGCCCGATGCGTCGGTGGCATTCGCCGAACCGGCATAGGCCGGAACCGCAACACCCATCGACATAAGTACAGTACCAATCATCAGCGTTTTCTTGCTCAACATCACAACCTCCTTATTCATAATAGGCAGCACAATTACTTGCGCGCTGCTTACATTGACAAACGGATGGTGCAAAAGAATGTTCCAATTATGGTGATTTTATTTCATGGAACTTTTGAAAAAGGCCAACGTTTATATGGTCAAAGCGGCCCCGCCAAATCGCAATAAGGCACATGACATATATATCGTGCCAATGCGGGGGCGCCTCAAAACCAAAGGAGTTTTAAAATGGCACATAGCAGTATGCAGACCGTTGCAAAGGAATTTCCCGTCGAAACCGGCGTGAACCGCAAGGATCGCCGCGAACTGGCCACGATGCTGACCCAGATCATTGGCTCGTCGCACGTACTCTATGCCAAAATGCGCGGTGTTCACTGGAACGTGGTCGGCCCGGCCTTCTATTCGCTGCATAAAATGACCGAAGAGCAGTATGAAGACCTGCATGCCGCCATTGACGATATGGCCGAACGTATTCGCGCCATCGGCTTTGCTGCACCGACAGGCCTTAAGGAAATGATGGAAAATTCTGTCATTTCTGATCAGGATAAGCTGCTTGAAACCAATGACATGGTTGCGGAGCTTGTTGATGACCACGAAAAAATGGCCCGCCTGATCCGTGACGGCGTTGCCGCAGCCGAGGAAGTCGATGACGTAAAAACCGCCGATCTTCTGACCGAACGTATCGGTGTGCATGAAGAAGCAGCCTGGATGCTGCGCGCAACGATTTCCTGATACATATATTATGAACCGGCGCCATCAGGCGCCGGTTCGCCCCCGCCCCTCTCATCTTGTGAAAGTCCATTGCCGTGAAAAGTTCCGATCTGACCGGTAAGGTACATTTGCTGTTAACCCGCAAAAAGTTGCCTGATGACTGGCGTACCAATGGCGCAGAACCCCTGCGCACCGTGTTCGAAGATGCCGGTTATCAGACCGATCTTACGCTGTGTGACAATCCGGATGATATTTGCAAACACCTCAAATCCACTGCCAAACCCGGTGACATTGTCGCTGTGGGTGGCGGGGATGGCACCATCAATGCGGTTCTTGAAACCGTGATTGAAACCGGCACCGTTCTGATCCCCGTACCGCTTGGCACGGCAAACGACTTTGCACGGACCCTTGGCCTGCCCGATGATCTGGTTGATGCCGCGCGCGCTGCCATTCACGGTCAGATCAGGATGCTGGATGTCGGGCGGGTCAATGACCACAGCTTTATCAATGCGGCCAGCATCGGTGTTCCGGCCGATGCGCGCAAACGGATCAATCCCGATCTTAAGCGCACCCTGGGCGCAATCAGCTATGCCGTTGCCAACTGGCAAAGCTGGCACGAAATGGATCCGCTGGATCTGACGATTACCTGCGGCGATGAGAAGCCGCAAAAAATGAAGCTGCGCCAGCTGACCATTACCAATGGCCGGTATTTTGGCGGCGGCCTGCGCCCGAGCGAGTCCAAAAGCCCGGAAGACGGTCTTTTGCACATGTTTGCCATTCGCGACAGTGTGGATACGCTTAGTGGTCTTGATATCGCCGCCGAACTTTTATTTGGCTCGGTCGATAACAGCAGCTATGCGCTGACCATGGAGTGCGACGACATCACGATCGAGGGCGAAGAAGGCGCGCCGATCCTTGCCGATGGTGAAATCATCGGCAAATTGCCGGCCCGCTTTACCCTGCGCGCCGGTGCGCTGCCGGTTTTCGCCCCGAACAGCTATGTCGCTGAAGAAAACCGCAATCGCAGCGACATGCCCGAAACCATCGACCAGCAAAATGAAATCAATGATGTCGTGCGCGACACGGTTGATTTCACCTTGCGCCTTGAAGCCATCCTGCCGGTTGTTCATGACGGTCAGCTCAAATCGCTTTGTCATGACAGCACGCGCACATTGCGCGACCTGTATCGTCAGCTGGAATTAAGCTTGCGGCCATTCGGGATCACCGCACCGTCACCCGATCCGGATTTGCACAGCCTTGAAGAACTTCGGGACCGTGTGATGGAGTGGCTGTTTGACAATGCCGACCAGCGCCTTGCAAACGGGCTTGATCACCGTGCAAAGGAACTTGCAGCCGAACTGAACCATCTTGACCAGAATGCATTGCCAGATGACCTGAAAAAGCCGATTGCGACCCTGACACAGGAAATCGCAAATTTCCGAAAGTCGATCGGCTACATCATCGCTAAATTCTGACGCAAAAAGGCAGCCCCAAGGGGCTGCTTTTTGATTTGGGAAACAGTGCGGTTAAATCAGTCCGAAAGCCCGGCCAGACTGCGGGCGAATGATTTGGCTTCGAACGGACGCAGATCTTCGGCCGCTTCGCCAACGCCAATGGCGTGAACAGGCTTGCCGAATTTTTCAGCCAGCGCGACGACAACGCCGCCCTTGGCCGTGCCATCAAGTTTGGTCACGATCAGCCCCGAGACATCGGTCGCCTCGCCAAAGGTTTCGACTTGTGAATGGGCGTTCTGACCGGTCGTTGCATCAAGCACCAGAAGCGTGTCATGCGGCGCACTGTCATCACGTTTCTTGATCACGCGGACGATCTTTTTAAGCTCATCCATCAGATGTGCCTTGTTCTGAAGACGACCGGCGGTATCAATCAGCAACAGGTCGTAACCTTCGCGCTGGGCCTGATCGATCGCGTCAAAGGCAAGGCCCGCGGCATCCGCGCCGGTATCGCGCGCAATCACCGGGCAATCGGTGCGTTCGCCCCAGACCTTAAGCTGCTCGACCGCGGCGGCACGGAATGTATCGCCCGCCGCCATCATGACCTTGAGCCCCTGATCCTTATAGGTCTTGGCAAGTTTGCCGATCGTTGTGGTCTTGCCCGACCCGTTGACCCCGACAACAAGAACCACATGCGGCTTCTTGGTCGCGTCAATAACCAGTGGTCTGGCAACCGGATCAAGGATTTTGGCGACTTCGTCGGCGATGAATTCCTGGATTTCGGCGGAATCAACTTCCTTGTCGAAACGGGTCTTGGCCAGTTCCGCGCTCAGCTTTGCAGCGGTCGTAACACCCAGATCCGATGTAATCAGAAGATCTTCGAATTCTTCAAGCGCATCGTCGTCAAGACGGCGCTTGGTGAAGATATCGGCAATCCCGGTGGTCAGTTTTGAGGAGGACCGCTTCAGCCCGTCTTTCAGGCGGCTAAACCAGCTTTTCTTCCCCTCTTCACTCATCCCACAAGCTCCGCTATCAGTTTTCCATCTTCAAGGCCGGTTACCTTGGCCTTGGCTATTGAGCCCGGTTCTATCACGCGATCAAGCAGAACGGGAGCAAAATGCTCGGTATGGCCGGTATTTTCCTTTTCGACCAACACATTCTCGATCATGCCGATGCGTGATTGCAGGAATTTGTTGAGCTGAATATCACCTGCTTCGCGCAGTGCACTTGCCCGTTCCTTGCGCAGGTCTTTGGGCACCTGGGGCATCCGTGCCGCCGGGGTCCCCGGACGTGCGGAATACGGGAAGACATGCAGATAAATCAGACCGCACTCATCCACCAGACGCAGGGTGTTATCCGCCATTTCGTCAGTTTCGGTCGGGAAACCGGCAATGATATCGGCACCGAATGTCACATCCGGGCGCAATTGGCGAACTTTTTGACAGAAATCGACCACATCCTGACGCAGATGGCGGCGTTTCATGCGTTTGAGCACCATGTCATCGCCTGCCTGCAAGCTGATATGCATATGCGGCATCAGACGCGGTTCGGTTTCGATCAGACGAAACAGGTCTTCGTCCACCTCGACCGGGTCAATTGATGAAATGCGCAAACGCGGCAGTTCGGGCACCTGTGCCAGAAGTCGGCGCGACATCTGGCCCAATGTCGGCTGCCCCGGAAGATCATGCCCATAGGACGTGATATCAACCCCGGTCAGGACGACTTCGCCATACCCGTTGGCGACCAGTTCGCGCACCTGGCTGACAATTTCACCCATCGGCACAGAACGCGAATTTCCACGACCATAAGGGATAATGCAGAAGGTGCAGCGGTGATCACAGCCGTTTTGAACCTGTACGAAGGCGCGTGCGCGGCCCTCGAACCCCGAGACCAGATGACTTGCCGTTTCTTCGACCGACATGATGTCATTGACGACAACGCGTTCATGTTCGGGCATCAGGAACGTTTCGGCCTTCATCTTGGCGTCATTGCCAAAGATGCGGTCGATCTCGGTCATTTTGGCGAATTTGTCGGGATTGACCTGAACAGCGCACCCGGTCACGAAGATCTTGGCATCGGGGTTTTCCCGGCGCAGGCGGCGGATGCTTTGCCGTGCCTGACGTTCGGCCTCGGTCGTGACCGCACAGGTATTGATAATGATCGCATCATCAAGGCCGGCATTTTTGGCATGGTCGCGCATCACCTCGGATTCATAGGTGTTCAGGCGACATCCAAATGTAACTACGCGCGGCTCTTTGGTGCTTTGCATTCTGCGATCTGTTGTTGGTTCGGGAAACTCTGCGCCTGCGCAACATTGTTGATGACTGCAAGTGCGGAACGCCCGGCACAGTCATCAGACCATGCCGGGCGCTGGTTACATACGCTTTTGAACGCTTCAATGCAAGTCTGCCACCGTCATGGCACACATGCATTGAAGTGCAAAACCACGCCCATTGCCCCAATCGACAGTAGAACTCGTGTCACTCGGCGGCGAAATTCCGGTTCCGGCCATTCTTCTTGGCGCGATAAAGGGCACTGTCGGCACGATCAATCAGCTTTGCCCCGCCTTCATTGGCGATATATTCCGCAGCCCCGACCGAAATGGTCATCTGGCCATAGGATGTCCCGGAACTCTTGGCCTTGATTTCGCGTGCGGCGATGCGTTTGCTCATATCTTCGGCCAGCGCCATGGCATCGCCAAGCGGGGTCTGGGGCAGCAGGATGGCAAATTCATCACCGCCATAACGCGCAACAATGTCGCGCCCCTTGATATTGGCCTTCAGCATCGAGGCAATCAGAACCAGAATTTCATCCCCGATGCGATGCCCGAACCGGTCATTGACCGATTTGAACTGATCAAGATCGACCATCATCACACAAAACGGCTCGGGATGATCAGATGCATCATATTCCGCCGCCAGCAAGGTCAGCTGTTCTTCGAAATACATGCGGTTGGACACCCGCGTCAGGCCGTCGGTATAGGATCGCTCGCGGGTTTCATCGAGTTCACGCTGCAACATGGCAACGCGGCTCAGATAGCTATCAAGGCGCTTGTGCAAACCGTCGATCGTTTGGCGCATCTGATCGGTTTGATCGATGACCTCGGTCAGGATCGGACTTAGTTCACGGTGATCCTTAAGGGTCGCAAGTGACCGGCCAAGAAGATCGCCATATTTGCCAAGACCGGCACGCGCCGCACTCAGACATTCGTCGCTGTTTTCCACCAGCTCGGAAAAGTCTTCCATGCCACGTTGCAGGAAATCGGCAGCCTGACGGTCAAAGATATAACGGTAATAAAGCTGAAGCAGGGTGTCTTCGGCAAGTTGGTCGCCGCTGGCCTGGACCGCATCAATGACGCGCAAGATTTCGGGATTTTCTTCGGCGAAATAGACGAACCATACATGGTACAGCTCTGGCGTGGGGCGCAGGCCGCGCTCGCGCAGAGCCCTTAAAGTCGCATCCGCATATTCCCAGTGACGGGTTATCTGTTGGTCCGTCGTCGTCACCACGGTTGCTCCGGCTCGTTTTCGGTAATCATGTCAATGCACTACGCCAGAACGGCGTAAATCTGCGCATCAACATATCACGGAACCCGATATCCGTCGCGGAAAACTATACGAAAGTGGTGGTTCATTGCAGGGATCCGGTCCCGCCCGTCCGGCTGATCATTCAAGCCAGATTGACAGGACCGGTACCCGCTAATCAGTTCCCGCGGATCATGGTCCCGGCACCGCGTTCGGTGAACAGTTCCAGCAACACGGCATGGGGGGCACGCCCATCGACAATCACGGCGGCCTCGACCCCGTTCTGCACCGCATCCATGCAGGTTTCGGTTTTCGGGATCATGCCACCCTGAATGGTGCCATCGGCAATCATCTCGTTGATGTGGTCGGTATCGGCATCCCTTACAAGGTTTTTGTCCTTATCAAGAATGCCCTTCACATCGGTCAGCATATAAAGACGACGCGCACCGACCGCCTTGGCAATCGCCCCGGCCGCCGTGTCGGCGTTGATGTTATAGGTCTGCCCATCCTCGCCAACACCGATCGGTGAGATGACCGGGATAATGTCGGTATTGATAAAGCAATCAAGCACATGCGGATTGACCTTTGCCGGTTCACCGACAAAGCCCAGATCAAGTACCTTTTCGATATTGCTTTCCGGGTCACGCTTGGTCCGGGTCAGTTTGCGCGCCGTGATCAGATGCGCATCCTTGCCGCACAGACCGACACCGATACCGCCAGCGGCATTGATGTTGGAAACGATTTCCTTGTTGATCTTGCCGGCCAGAACCATTTCGACAACGTCGATGGTTTGCTGATCGGTCACACGAAGACCGTCGACAAATTCCGACTGGATATTGAGCTGCTTGAGCATCTGGCCGATCTGCGGACCACCGCCATGCACCACGATCGGGTTCATGCCGACCTGTTTGAGCAACACCATATCCTGGGCAAACAGGCGGGCCAGTTCCGGGTCACCCATCGCGTGGCCGCCATACTTGATCACGATCGTCTGACCGTTAAATCGTCGCATATAGGGAAGAGCCTCGGAAAGGACTTTGGCACGTGCCAGCGTCCGGTATGCGCTGGATTCCGATTGGTCTTCTTCAGAACGGATTTCTTCGTTCATCTCACTTCCCCATAATTAAGCGATGAACCTGACGATGTTACAGCAGTGTGGATATTTCTGCCCGCAATTCCGCAAGTCCGGTATTCTTCTCACTTGATGTCGCAAAAATCTGTGGCAAGGCGGCCGGGTGTTTCACCAGGGCATCGACCACTTCCTTGATGCGTTTTTCAAGCTGTCCCTTTTTTAGCTTGTCCGACTTGGTCAGCACAACCTGATAAGGCACCGCTGACTCATCAAGCAGCTTCATCATGTCCAGATCGGCCTTTTTGAAGCCGTGTCTGGAATCAATCAGCACGAACACACGACGCAGGGTCACACGCCCGCGCAGATACTGTTTGATCAGTGCATGCCAGGTATCGACGATATCCTTTGGCGCCTGGGCAAAACCATAGCCCGGCAAATCGACGACATAGCACTCGCCATCCAGATCAAAATAGTTCAGCTGCTGGGTACGTCCCGGTGTGTTTGACGTCCGGGCAATGTCCTTGCGGCCCGTGATCGCATTGATCAGGCTGGACTTGCCGACATTGGAACGTCCGGCAAAACAGATTTCTGTTTTTTCCTCTGGCGGCAACTGTTCGAGCTGCGCCACACCAAGAACGAAGTTAACCGGGCGGCTAAAAAGCTTCCGCCCGGCTTCGATTACTGAGTCTTCATGCTTCGGAATAGCAGTATCCGAGGGCAAATTTTCTTGTGTCATTGTCATTCCTTCCCCGAACTGGCGGGGATTTTCCCCCGAAGGGAAGATAAACCCGTAAAGGGTAGATGGGGGTTAAACCCCCATCTTGTACATGATGTAGCGCTGCTGAATGATCGACAGCGTGTTGTTCCATGCCCAGTAGATCACCAGACCAGCCGGGAAACTTGCCAGCATGAAGGTAAAGATGAACGGCAGGAACATCATGATCTTCGCCTGGGTCGGATCGGCCGGTGCCGGGTTCAGTTTCTGCTGCAGATACATGGTAAGACCCATGATCAGCGGCCAGACACCAATCATCAACATCTGGGGCGGATCCCACGGGATCAGGCCAAACAGGTTGAAGATCGTGGTCGGATCCGGTGCAGACAAGTCCTGGATCCAGCCAAAGAACGGCGCATGGCGCATTTCAATGTTCACAAACAGGGTCTTATACAGCGCAAAGAAGACCGGGATCTGAACAATAATCGGCAGACAGCCCGAAGCCGGGTTGATCTTCTCGCGCTTGTAAAGCGCCATCATTTCCTGCTGCTGACGCTGACGGTCATCCTTGAACTGTTCGCGCATCGCCGTGATTTTCGGCTGAAGCTTTTTCATCGCACTCATGGATTTGTACGACTTGTTCGCCAGCGGGAACATCACGGCCTTGACCAGAACCGTCAGCAGAAGAATTGCAACGCCGAAGTTGCCAACCAGATGGTTGATCCACTGCAGCATTTCAAAGAACGGAATGGTCAGGAACCAGAACCAGCCAAAGTCGATCGCACGGTCGAGAAGCTTGATCGAAAATTCATCCTGATATTCGACCAGCAGGTTGTATTCCTTGGCACCGGCAAACAGGCGGCTTTCCGAGGATGCGGACGCACCATCGGCAACCGTGCGGGCCGAACCAAGGTAATCTGTCTGGAACTTGTCGGTATTGTTATCGATATGGTGGCTAAAGCGCGTGGTCATCTGTTCATCAGATGCCGGCGCCAGCGCGACCAGCCAATATTTGTCCGAGAAACCAAGCCAGCCGCCAGTGGTGGTTTCTTCAACCGCACCATCATCGGCAAGGGAATCGTATTTGTATTCCTCAAGGCTGCCATTGATGACGCCGATCGGGCCTTCATGCAAAACGGCAAAGCCCGACGTATGGGGCATGCCCTTGCGCGAGATCAGGCCATAGGGATGCAGGGTAACTTCCGCACCGCTATTGTTTTCGACCGACTGTTTGACGGTGAACAGATAGTTCTCGTCAATGGCGATTTCACGTTTGAAGGTCAGGCCCGCACCGTTGTCCCAGGACAGGACAACCGGGGTTTCCGAGGTCAGCTTGTCGCTGCTTGCCGTCCAGCGGGTGTCGCTGTTGGGAAGGGCGATGTTCCTGTCAGCGCCGACCCAGCCGAATTCGGCGAAATAGGCATCATCGCTGCCGGTCGGGTTCAGAACATGGATCAGCGGGCTGTCGGGTTCTTCGGTCTCGCGATAATCCTGAAGCTGGATATCGTCGATCACGCCGCCAACAAGGCGAATCGAACCTTCGATGCGCGGGGTATCAATCGCGATGCGCGGCGATTTCGCCAGTGCATCTTCACGTTTGACTGTCGGCACTGCCGGTCCACCGCCCGGTACACGCGGTGTACCGTTTGATACCTGCGGCGTGTTGGTGCCGTTTGCATCAAGCTGTTCACGAACTTGCGCCTCGCGAACCTGGGTATCAGGCTCCGGCGCAAAGAAGAATTGCCACCCGATAAGAATCACAACTGCCGATGCAATTGCCACCCACAGGTTACGTTGTTCGTTCATCGCCTCTTTCCGCTTTGCTCAGCCAGCACGCGCCGACCGCTTATTCTATTTACATGACGAAAGCGCCGGGGACCGGTTTTCACCGTCCGACGACGCTTTGTTTTGTTCGCAGCCACATCCGGGCACGGGATCATAACCATGACCACCCCATGGATGGCAACGCATTATCCGTTTAAATCCCATCCAGCCGCCTTTTATTGCCCCGTGACGGGCCAATGCTTCTATCATAAATGCCGAACAGGTCGGCTGATAGCGACAGGACCACCCGATATAAGGCGACAAAAACAGCTGGTAACCGCGAACAGCGATTTGAAGAAGACGGGCTACGAAACCGGGTACGGGAGTCCGGGAGGTCATTTTGACTGGCCTCCTGCCTTTGTCTGGGCACTGGACGGATTGCCACCGCGTCCCTTGCGGGGACGGCGCGAATCCGGTGCTGACGGTTTGGCATCAGGAACCCGACGCAGAGCAAACTTCATATCATCAATCAGCTTGTCAAACGGCCGATCAATGGTTTGGGCACGACCGATCACGACATAATCCCAACCGGGTAATGCGAGTTCGCTCATCAATTGCTCTGCCACAGCACGCAAACGCCGCCGAACGCGATTGCGGACGACGGCCTTTCCCACCTTTTTGGTGACGGTAAATCCGACTCGTGCGAATCGATCTTCACCGGCGTATTCTGTATCCGGCTTGATCCCCGGGCGCGGTGCGCCCTGAAGGATCAACCCTTGTGTAACCCATTTTCGGCGGGTGCCCGCAACACGGAGGAATTCCGCACGCTTTTTAAGGCGTTCCACCGAAATGGTCACAACATTAGGCCGACAGACGCTTGCGGCCCTTGGCGCGGCGTGCGGTCAGCACACGGCGGCCACCGACGGTCGCGCTGCGGGAACGGAAGCCGTGGCGGCGTTTCCGTACGAGTTTGCTTGGCTGGTAGGTGCGCTTCACTGCACTTACTCCGTTCTAAATAAGGTAATCCGATAAAATTCGAGGTCCGCTGTATAGGGCTTCACACAATGGCTGTCAACTCGTGACAGGGTGATTCCCCCCAGAAAACCGGCAATGCCGCCGGGATTTCGTCCCGACGGCACCCGAAATGTGAATTCGTTACCACTCGATACGTTCGACATTGGAGAAAGTCAACTCAGAACCATCCGAAAACACGATGGTTCCCGACGAATCGGTGGAAAGTTCAAGCGAGTGTTTCTTCGAATCGGTGATTGTCCCTTCATCAAGAATCAGGGTCCAGTCACACGAATCGAGATGGCCACCCCCAACACCATGCAATTCGATGGTATCGGTCGTCCAGCCGTTGGCACCACCATCTACATGGTCCTTGCCATCGCCCATATTAAAGATGAACAGATCCGAACCGCCGCCGCCATACAGGGTATCATCCCCGATGCCGCCGATCAGCGTATCGTCGTCATCCCCGCCAAGCAGAAGATCGTTACCGTCCCCGCCACTTAGCGTATCGCGCCCGGCACCGCCCGAAAGGGTGTCGTCGCCTTCTTCGCCATACAGCTTGTCGTCACCGCCACCGCTATCGAGTGTGTCGTTGCCCGACCCGCCATAGAACGTATCCTTGCCCCAGCCCCCGGTCAGGGTGTCATTGCCCGAACCACCGTCGAAATAGTTGTCACCACCATCGGCATTAAGAATGTCATTGCCATCGCCGCCAAGGAAGGTGTCATCGCCCCAGGCCCCATGGATGGAGTCGTTGCCATCCCCGCCCCAGACGGTGTTTTTGCCGCTGCCAACGTCGATATTGTCGTTGCCCGCCCCGGCCGAGACCGTGTCATTGTCACTGCCGGCCGTGATGGTGTCATTGCCGCTGCCGGTTTCGATATAGTTGCGACCTTCGCCAGCACCGATGGTGTTGTTGCCGTCTCCGGCAAAGATTTTGTCATCGCCGGAACCGACACTGATGCTGTCGTCTCCTGCGCCGGTCCAGACGGTATTGCGCCCCTCACCGGCAGAGATTTTGTTGTCTCCACCTTCGTCATAGATGATGTCGTCGCCAGAGCCGCTGCTGATCGTGTCTTTCCCGGTGCCGGTCCAGACGACATTGCGGCCTTCGCCTGCACTGACAAAGTTGTCACCGTCGCCGCCAATGATCGTGTCATTGCCACTGCCGGCATACAGGGTGTCCTTGCCGTCACCGGTTTCGATATAGTTATTGCCTTCATTGGCATAAATGATGTTGTCACCATCGCTGGCAAAGATCTTGTCATGACCGCTTCCGGCCGTGATGTAATCATTGCCGGTACCGCCATAGATGGTGTTGTTGCCTTCGCCGCCATGCACCGTGTCATTGCCGGAACCGGCATCGATATAATCATGGCCGTCATCACCGGTGACACTGTCATCACCGTCCCCGGCATAGATCACGTCATTACCATTGCCACCCCAGATCGTGTCATTGCCGGCATTGGTCGATACCGTATCATGACCGCCACCGGCACCGATGGTATCGTTGCCCGAACCGGTTTCGAAGGTTTCATTGGCATCGGTACCCCACAGGGTTTCGTTGCTGTCTGCCAGTTCTTCGATCGTGACTTCCAGAATGGCCGTTGTCGTTGCCGTATCGTCACCATCCCGGGACTGAACAGACACCGTCAGTTCGAACGTACCGGAATAGTCGCTTGCCGCGGTGATGGTCAGCCCGACCAGCTGTGCAGCCCCAAGCGTCCAGCTTCCATCGCCGTTATTGGTTCCGGCCGACAGGCGTGCGCCATCGGGAACCCCGGAAATCGTGATCGACAGGGTTTCACTGCTGTCCGTGACCGCAGCATCAATATCAAGCGGAACACTGTTGCCTTCATCCCCGCTGGCGTCCGACACCTCAAGCGTTGGTGTATCGGCAACGCCGGCAACGTCCACAGTAATGGTGTCATTGACACTTGCGCTGTCATTGCCATCGGTTGATGTCACGGTGACGTTCAGATCGAACGATCCGGAATAGTCATCGGGCGGCGTGATGGTCAGACCGTCAAGATCGCCTGCCGACAGGGTCCAGGTGCCGTCACCATTATCGGTTCCGGCCGACAGGGTCGCCCCATCGGGCACACCGGAAATCGTCACCGACAGGGTTTCGGATGCGTCGCCAAGCCCGGCACTGATATCAAGACTGATCGCGCTGTCTTCGTTGCCTGATGCATCGGAAACCGCAAGGTCCGGCGCATCGGCAACCGCGGTCACACCAACCGTGATGGTGTCACTGATGCTTGATGTGTCATTGCCATCGGTCGATGTGACCGTCACATCCAGATCAAACCCGCCGGAATAATCTTCGGGCGGTGTGATGGTCAGGCCGTCAAGGTCGCCTGCCGACAGGGTCCAGGTGCCATCACCATTATCGGTTCCGGCCGACAGGGTTGCCCCGTCGGGCACACCGGAAATCGTGATCGAAAGGATTTCGGACGCGTCGCTCAACCCGGCACTGATATCAAGGCTGATCGCACTGTCCTCGTTGCCCGATGCATCGGCAACCTCAAGACTTGGCGTATCGGCAACCCCGGCCACATCAACCGTGATGACGTCACTGGTTGATGTGCTGTCATTACCAGACGTTGAAACGGCGGTAACCGACAGATCAAACGACCCGGAATAATCATCGGCCGGTGTGATCGTCAGACCTTCAAGCTGGTCCGAACTCAGCGTCCAGGTGCCGTCACCATTGTCGGTTCCGGCCGACAAAGTCGCCCCGTCCGGAACGCCCGAAATCGTGATCGTCAGCGTTTCGGTGCTGTCATTCAGCCCGGCAGCAATATCAAGCGATATGCTTGTATCTTCATTTCCGCTTGCATCGGCAACCGACAGGGTCGGGCTTTCTGCAGACGGGTCATAAAGTTCGCCATCGACATAGATTTCAAGATTTTCGACATTGTCGACTTCGACACCCAGTGCCTCAAGCGTAAGGCTGCCCTCACCGCCCGATGCAATGTGGTCCTGCAAATCCTGAAGTGCGTCAAGAACACCATCGCCCGAAAGCTGTTCCGATGTCAGATAAAGCTTCAGGGTATCGGTCTGGCTGCCACCATCAACAATGCCCGTGCCCTCGCCGGTCAGATCGACCGTATAGCGGATTTCATCCGACCCTGATTCGCCATACAGCTTGTCATCACCCGACCCAATCAGGATATCGTTCGAATTCCCGCCATAAAGCGTATCTGTGCCCTCACCGCCATCAAGGGTGTCATGACCGCTGCCACCAAGGATGGTGTCGTTACCCGCACCACCTTCAACAGTGTCGCTTGAACTTCCGGCATCGATGTAATCATCCCCGGCACCGCCGGTAATCGTGTCTTTGCCGCCGCCGCCAAAGATGGTGTCATTGCCTTCACCGCCATCGACAGTGTCATGCGAACCACCGGCATTGATGTAATCGTCACCGGCACCACCGGTTATAGTGTCCTTGCCACTGCCGCCAAAGACCCTGTCGTCGCCGTCGCCACTATCGATGATGTCATTGCCGCCACCGCCATATACCGTGTCAGCACCTCCGCCGGAGCTGATGGTGTCGTGACCGCTTTTGGCGTTGATGTAGTCATCGCCATCACCGGTCGTGATGCGGTCGGTGCCATCCGTGCCAATTACCGTCTCGTTCGGGTTATCAATGACCTCAACCTGAAGGTTCTGCGAAATGCTTGCACTGTCAGCACCATCAACCGAGGTCGCGGTCACCGTCAGGTCAAAATTGCCGGAATAATTGTCTGCGGGCGTGATCTTCAGCCCGGAAAGCTGCGACGCCGACAAAGTCCAGGTGCCATCACCGTTATCGGTTCCGGCCGACAGACTTGCCCCTTCGGGCACACCGGCAATCGTTACCGACAGAATTTCGGATGCATCGGTCAGCCCTGCTGCAATCGCAAGGCTGATGGCACTGCCCTCGCCACCACTGGCATTCGAGACCGTCAAAGTCGGCGCGTCTGCGACACCCGCAACATCAACCGTGATGCTGCCGGTCGTCGTTGCAACGTCTTCGCCATCCACTGAGGTCGCGGTCACACCAAGATCAAACGATCCGCTGAAGTCTTCAGCCGGGGTAATCGTCAGACCTTCAAGCTGGTCCGGATTCAGTGTCCAGGTGCCGTCACCGTTATTGGTGCCCGCAGACAAAGTCGCACCATCCGGAACACCACTGACCGTGATCGACAGAACTTCCGAGCTGTCCGTAAGACCTGCGTCGATGTCGAGCGCGATGGCAGAATCTTCGGAGCCAGAGGCATCCGCGACATCAAGCGTCGGGGTGTCTGCGACACCAGCCACATCAACTGTAATGCTGCCCGTGGTTGTCGCAACGTCTTCACCATCAGTTGAAGTCGCGGTTATGCCAAGGTCAAATGATCCGCTGAAGTCTTCAGCCGGCGTGATCGTCAGACCTTCAAGCTGGTCCGGGTTCAGTGTCCAGGTGCCGTCGCCATTGTCCGTACCAGCAGACAAGGTTGCACCGTCCGGAATGCCGGAGATGGTGACGCTTAGAACTTCCGAGCTGTCGGTCAGTCCAGCGTCGATATCAAGTGCAATTGCACTGTCTTCCGAACCGGAAGCATCAGTGACATTCAAAGTCGGCGCATCCGCAACACCAACCACATCAACCGTGATCGAACCGGTCGCCGTTGCAACGTCTTCGCCATCAGTTGAGGTTGCCGTCACACCCAGGTCAAACGACCCACTGAAGTCCTCAGCCGGTGTGATCGTCAGACCTTCAAGCTGATCCGGGTTCAGCGTCCAGGTGCCGTCGCCATTGTCAGTCCCAGCCGACAGGGTCGCGCCATCCGGAACACCATTGATCGTGATCGACAGAACTTCGCTGGAATCCGTGAGACCAGCGTCAATATCAAGCGCAATGGCACTATCTTCGTTGCCCGATGCGTCGGACACATCAAGTGTCGGCAGATCCGCATCCCCAATGACATTGACCATCACGGTGTCTGTCACGCTGGCGATATCCACACCATCCTGCGTGCTTGCCGTGATTTCCAGATCGAAACTGCCGCTGAAATCTTCCGGCGGGGTAATCGTCAGGCCTTCAAGATCGTCTGAGGTCAGTGACCAGGTGCCATCGCCATTATCGGTACCGGCCGACAGGCTTGCACCTTCCGGCACACCGGAAATCGTGATGGTCAATGTTTCGGAACTGTCCGTCAGGCCCGCATCAATATCAAGTGCAATGGCGCTGTCTTCTGTACCCGACGCGTTCGCGGTCTCAAGTGTCGGGGCATCGGCCACACCGGCAACATCAACCGTGATCGAGCCGGTTGTTGATGCCGCGTCTTCGCCATCAACCGACGTCGCGGTAACGCCAAGATCAAACGTTCCGCTGAAATCTTCCGGCGGCGTGATCGTCAGTCCTTCCAACTGGTCCGGATTCAGCGTCCAGGTGCCGTCACCATTATCGGTTCCGGCCGACAAAGTCGCACCATTCGGAACGCCGGAAATGGTAACGCTCAGAACTTCCGAGCTGTCCGTCAGGCCTGCGTCAATATCGAGCGCAATCGCGGAATCTTCATTGCCGGAAGCATCAGCTGCGTCGAGCGTCGGCGCATCAGCCACACCGGCAACATCAACCGTGATCGATCCGGTTGTTGATGCCGCATCTTCGCCATCAACCGACGTCGCGGTAACGCCAAGATCAAACGTTCCGCTGAAATCTTCCGGCGGCGTAATTGTCAGGCCTTCAAGTTGATCCGGGCTCAGCGTCCAGGTGCCGTCACCATTATCGGTTCCGGCCGACAGGGTTGCACCATCGGGCACGCCCGAAATCGTGACGGTAAGTGTTTCGGCGCTATCGGTCAGGGCAGCATCAATATCAAGCGCGATCGCACTGTCTTCACTGCCCGAAGCATCCGAGGTCTCAAGCGTCGGGGCATTTGCGACATCATCGACTACGATGCTGCGGCTTACCGATACCGAATTGGTGTCCGTACCATCGGTTGCCGTTGCCGTAACAACAAGATCGATGCTGCCTTCAAAGTCCGACGGCGTGGTCAGCGTCAGACCCTCAAGATCATCAGGATCAAGGCTCCAGCTGCCATCTTCATTTTGTGTGCCGGCACTCAGGGTCGCATCTTCCGGGACCCCGGTGATGGTAATGCTCAGGCTTTCCGAACCATCGGCATCATTCAGGGCTGCCTCGATAGTTACCGGATATGAAATGCCGCCTGTTTCAGGGGCCTGTACCAGATCGGCATTTCCGACCACGACGCCGTCACCAAACGAAATCGCCTCGATCTGATTGACGGTCAGGGTTTTGCCGGTATCCAGATCAATGATCTGTGTATTGATGACGCCCTGATTGTTGGTGAAGTTCTGCAGGGAATAGGAAGTGGATGCCTTGCCAAGATACAGGACATCACTACCCGAACCGCCATCCACGGCCGATGTCTCGCCGATATCGCCCTTGATTGTCAGGCTGTCATTGCCATCGCCAAGACGGATATTGTTCCCCAGATTGGTATCGCCATTCAGGATGACCTGATCGTTACCGCCCTGCAGATCAAAATTCTCGTTCATGTTCAGGTCACGGTCGATGACAAATGTATCATCGCCACCGGTGCCCTGATGATTGGAACTGCCATTATCGACAAAGTCGTTCTGGCCCCCGCCAGTCCCCCCACCGGTTGGCGTTCCCTCCCCAATCGAAACAGTCAGGGACGGCGCATCAGCAACGCCAGCAACATCAACCGTGATCGAACCGGTGGTGGTTGCGATATCGCCACCATCAGCTGATTGAGCAGTGACACCAAGATCAAACGACCCGCTGAAGTCGTCAGCCGGCGTGATCGTCAGACCTTCAAGCTGGTCCGAGTTCAGGGTCCAGGTTCCGTCACCATTATCGGTCCCAGCAGACAAGGTCGCGCCATCTGGCACACCACTGATCGTTACCGTCAGAACTTCGCTGGAATCCGTGAGACCAGCATCAATGTCGAGCGCGATGGCAGAATCTTCGGAGCCAGAGGCATCCGCAACATCCAAAGTCGGCGCATCAGCAACACCCGCAACATCGACCGTGATTGAACCACTGATCGTCGCAATATCCTCGCCATCGGCAGAAGTTGCCGTCACACCAAGATCAAACGAACCGC
>NZ_LPVX01000004.1:0-130645 GCF_001613785.1 Thalassospira sp. MCCC 1A02491
AACTCAGAAGTGAAACCAGCCTGCGCCGATGGTACTTTGTCTTAAGGCACGGGAGAGTAGGTCACCGCCGGGCCTTCCAAATACAGCATCATATTCCCTAACATCACACGATATCAAAAACCCTCGACCTTCTGGTCGAGGGTTTTGTCGTTTCTGGTTGTGTGGCTGCTCTGGCTGCCAATGTTGCGCTATGTATTCTACCTGTTGAACATCAGAAGCGGGGCGATCGATGCCACCAGCAACAGTGCCATGATGATGTTGAAAATCCGGGTGCGGTTGCCGTGGCTGATAAAGTTGCGCATGGCCGCACCAAACAGAGCCCAGCTTGAAATGGTCGGAATATTGACCAGTGCAAAGATCCCGATCATGACCAGCAGTCCAGCAATCCCGCCATCCGGTGACATATAGGTGACCGTGACGATAAGGGCGACGGTCCAGGCCTTGGGATTGACCAGTTGCAGGGTGGCGGCTTCGATAAAGCTGACCGGTCGGGCTGCGGGGTGATCTGCGCTGCCAAATGATCTGATCCGTGCAATGCGAAAGGCCAGCCACAGAATGTAGGCCAGACAGATCAGGCGCAAGATATCGTCAATCACCGGATATCTGGCCATGACTTCCCCAAGCCCCAGCCCGACGATGAAGACCATCGACAGAAATCCGAAGCTGATGCCAAGGATCAGCGGGACCGTGCGAACCATGCCAAAATTCGCACCCGAAGCCAGCAACAGGAAATTGCCGGGGCCGGGCGACAGGGACATGACAAAGGCAAAACCGATCAGGGCGGCGAGTGTTTCCGGGGGCATTGATCTTATTCCATTTTTTGCGTGCCATCAGGGGCGATGGAGAGATCATTGAGGATTTCGTCGCCGTCGTCTTTGCGATAACCTGTTAAAAATTTATCAGATCGTTCCAAAAACACGGGCAATCATGCAGCCAGACGTTTTGAGTGATGTGTGCAGCAATTTAAGACTGCGATCGGATTTCTATTTCACAGCGGAAATGCAAGGGGCGTTTTGCGTCCGTGTTCCGGCCGAAGGGGCGCGGATCCGCTTTCATCTTGTGCTGGCAGGCGGATGCCGATTGCTGTTTGAGGATCGCGATCTGGCACTTGATCTTGGGCCGGGTGATCTTGTTCTGGTGCCAAATGGCAAGGCCCATATTCTTGCCGATGCACAGCAGAAAACAGGACCGGCCAATGTCATGCCGGTCGATCTGGCCACTGCGATGGCCCACGGCTTTGATCCGCAGACCGGCATTTTGCGCAACCGGAAAAAGGTTCCCAACCCGGCACCCGGAGATATGGACGAGCAGATGGTCAGGCAAATGTATGGGCAAATGCATGGACAAATGGACGGGCCAACGCAAGAGCCAACGCACGGGCAGGATGCCGATATGCGGATGTTATGCGGGTTCTGTGCCTTTGACGAGGCCATCCGGCATCCGGGACTGGCGCTGATTGATGATCATGTGGTGTTGCGTGGCGGGGATCGGCGTCAGTCACTCCAGCAGCCACCCTATGAGCTACCCCATGAGGCGCCCCACGGGCCACCCGACGAGCTGCCACATGATGCGGCCCATGGCGCGGTTCTGGCGGCAATCACCGATCTTGCCACAAGCCGCCGACCCGGTTGGCAGGCAGCGCTTGCACGCCTGATGGAGGTCGTGGTTCTGGAAATTCTGGGGTCGCAGCTGGGCAAGGATGATTTGCCGCCCGGTGTTTTGGCGGGGCTTGCTGATCCGCGGATCAGTCGTGCCCTTACGGTCATGCACCGCAATCCCGAACAGGACTGGAATGCCGAAAGCCTTGCCCGTCATGCCGGGATGTCGCGGACCCGGTTTGTTGTGCGGTTCGGGGCATGTGTCGGGGTGCCGCCGATGCAATATCTTCAGGATTGGCGCATGATCCGCGCCCGCACCATGTTGCGCGACACCAATCTGTCGATGGACGAGGTCGCCCTGCGCTGTGGATATCAATCGATGCCGGCCTTTTCGCGGCGCTTCAAGGCCCGTTTCGGAGAGGGGCCGGGCGGATATCGGCGGGGCTTGCGCAAGCAATCCGGGGCAGGCTGATGGTTATTTGGCGATCATGACCTTGTCGGATGGTTTTTCCGCTGTCTTGTCGTTGCGCAGGCTGGCCAGATAATCCTGGCTGATGTCATGAACCGACATGATATGCCCATAGAGCAATTCTTCGGCCGCCTTGACGTCGCCGCGCAGGATCGCATCGACAATGCCCTGATGTTCCTCGTGCGAGGAGGCAAGCCGGGCCAGGCTTTGGAACTGTACGCGGCGAAATGGCGCGACCCGACGGCGCACCGACAATGTCACATCGACCAGAACATCATTATGGGTGCCGCGATACAGCGCGTTGTGAAAGGCCCGGTTCAGCGTTTCATAATTGTCGCTGTCACCATGGCGGACGGTCTGTGCCAGGTCGTGATGGATCTTTTCAAGATTGTGGCGTTCGCCGCTGGTCATGCGTTTGGCGGCAAGGCGCCCGCACATGCCTTCGAGTTCGGCCATGCTTTCAAACATTGCGGTCAACCGTTCCGGGGTGGCAAGCGAAACATAGACCCCGCGATTGGGGATCTTTTCGGCCAGTTCGGTTGCGGTCAGAAGTTGCAGGGCCTCGCGGACAGGGGTGCGTGACACGCCGAAACGCTTTGCCAGAAGCGGTTCTTCAAGGCGCTGCCCGGGCGGCAATTTGCCCTTCACGATGTCATCTTCAAGGGCCTGACACAATTGCTGGGCAATGCCGACAGAATCCGGCTGGTCGGAGGCGGTGCTGAGCGTTTGGCGAAGCTCGATCATATGGCGTTTTAACCCTTCTTACGAGGTTTATGCGGTTTCCCTTTAAGGAATGTATACATCAGTTTTGCCATCAAATCCAAGAATACCAAGAGTTGCGCATGATTGCTTTTACGCGACCCGGTTTGCTGCATATTTTATGTGCAATAAATATATGCAGCGCAAGATAATGATTAAATAATAAACATAACTTGTTGTTGGGTGAGAGGTAAAAATCACATAAGTCATTGAAAAATATGAAATGGCACGACGGTTGCAAGATGTATACATAATGCGGAATGCATTCCGTTGAGAGTACGTTTCAAAGAAATAGCTATCTCTATCAGGGAGACATCAATGACGAATGTGAAACGGCGCGACTTTTTGACAAAGTCCGCAGTCGGTGCGGCAGCTGCGGGGGCAGCTGTTGTGGCGGCACCAAATATCGTGCGTGCCCAGGAAACCTTTAACTGGAAAATGACCAATGCCTATGGTCCCGGGTCGCCTTTTTATGTGACCGGTCCGGGCAGCCCGGAGGATTTCTGCAAACGCGTGACCGAGATGTCAAACGGGCGCCTGAATATCCAGCATTTTGCCGCAGGCGAGCTGATCCCGGCCCTTGAAGGGTTTGACGCGGTTCAGGCCGGCACGGTCGAAATGAATGCGGCCAACGCCTATTTCTGGGCCGGCAAGATCTTTGCTGCCCAGTATTTCACCACGGTTCCGTTCGGCCTGAACTTCCAGGGCATGAATGCCTGGCTTTATCATGCCGGTGGTCTTGATCTGTGGCATGAAGTTTACAAGCCATATGGTCTTGTCGCCTTCCCGATGGGCAATACCGGTGTTCAGATGACCGGCTGGTTCCGCGAACCGATCGAAAGCCTTGATGATTTCAAGGGCCTGAAAATGCGTATTCCGGGTCTGGCGGGCAAAGTGTACCAGCAGATCGGTGTTGAAGTGAAACTGCTTCCGGGTGGGGAAATCTTCCCGGCCCTTGAGCGTGGTGTGATTGATGCCGCCGAGTTTGTCGGCCCCTATCAGGACCGTCGTCTGGGCCTGCAGAAGGCCGCGAAATACTATTACACCACCGGCTGGCACGAACCGTCCAACGTCACCGAACTTCTGATCAATCAGAAGGCCTGGGAAAGCCTTCCGGCCGACCTTCAGGCGATTGTCAAGAACGCTGCCCAAGCCTGCAACCTTGACAGCCATTCCTGGTGCGAAGCCAATAACGCAGCCGCCCTGCGTGATCTGGTCGAGAACTTTGGCGTGACCGCCCAGACCCTTCCTGATGAAGTGGTCACCAAGCTTAAGGGCATCACCAAGGAAACCCTCGAAGCCGAAGCCGCCAAGGACCCGATCACCAAAAAGGTCCATGAAAGCTTCATGGCGTTCCGCGATAACCATCACGAATGGGCGGCCGTCAGCGAAAAACCCTATCACGGGATCATTTCATCCAAAGACGGGATGAGCTGACATGACGACGACCCGTACCGAACCGCCTTTTGACCGTGTTCTTGGCCTGATTGTCGATATTGCCGGATGGGGGGCTGCGATCAGTGGTCTGGCCCTTGTTCTGGTGGTCGGCGGCAATGTGTTGCTGCGCTATCTTTTGAATTCGGGAAGTGTGGCGATGCAGGAGCTTGAATGGCATCTGGTCTCGCCGATTGCATTGATGGGCATGGCGTATGGCATGCGTCATGGCGGTCATGTGCGGGTCGATTTTCTCTATGAACGTCTGGGCCTGCGGGCCCGGGCGGTCATTGACCTGTTTTCGGCTGTTCTGATGGCAATTCTTGGCGCGGCATTGATCTGGTTTTCGATCCCCTATGTCGAGCAATCCATCATGATGGGCGAAGGATCCCCCGATCCGGGTGGCTTGCCATATCGCTTCCTGCTTAAGGCATTCATTCCCGTCGGCTTCGGGCTTTTGCTGGTGCAGGCCGTGTCACAGGCAATGATCAATTATCGACAGATACGCGCCGAAAGCGGCGTTCCCACCTATGAGACATCCGCCGCGATACCACAAAGCGGCGCAGGAGACTAATCAGACATGACCGGAAATGAATGGCTGGCCATCGGCATGGTCGGGGGCTTCTTTGGCTTCCTCGTGCTTGGTGTGCCGGTGGCGATCTCGCTTGCGATTTCGGGATTTGCCTTTGGGATTATGGGTTTTGGAACCGGCCTGTTCAATCTGTTGCCTGCGCGCGTTTACGGGGTTGTGACCAACTATACGCTTCTGGCCTTGCCGCTTTTTATCTTTATGGGGGTGATGCTTGAAAAGTCGAAATTGGCCGAAGAACTGATTGATGTGATCGGTCATGCCATGGGGCGGCTCAAGGGCGGCATGGGGCTTGCGATTGTTATTGTTGGGGTTCTGATGGGCGCATCGTCGGGCGTGGTCGGGGCAACGGTTGTGACGGTGGGGTTGCTGTCGCTCCAGCCGCTGATCAATCGCGGCTATGACAAGGGCGTTGCAAGCGGGGTGATCTGTGCATCGGGCACCCTTGGGCAGATCATTCCGCCCAGTCTGGTCCTAATTCTTTTGGCCGATATTCTAGGCGAATCTGTCGGGACCCTGTTTGCCGCGGCCATGTTGCCGGGGCTGATCCTGGCGGGGATGCTTGGGCTTTATCTTGTCCTTTTGGGGATCTTCAAGCCCGACATGGTGCCGGCCATTCCCCAGGATGAGCGCGACGCTCTCAGTTCGCGCGATCTGCTGATCAAAATCGTCAAGGTGGTTTTGCCGCCGCTGGCGCTGGTTTTTGCTGTGCTTGGATCGATCGTTGGCGGGATTGCCGCCCCGACCGAGGCGGCCTCGATGGGGGCGCTCGGCGCGTTGCTTCTTGCGCTTTTTACCCGGCGTCTCAGCCTTGGCGTCATGCGCGATGTTTTGCATGACACCCTGATCACCAGTGCAATGGTGTTCTTTATCCTGATCTGTGCGCAGCCATTCGGTCTGGCCTTCCGCGGGCTTGGTGGCGAGGGGCTTGTTCATGCGATGTTTGAATGGGTGCCGGGCGGCGATATGGGCAACCTTTTGTTCATGATGGGCGTGATCTTTGTTCTCGGGTTCTTTCTTGAATGGATCGAGATTTCCTATATCGCGCTTCCGATGTTCTTGCCGGTATTCCACAATAGCGGCATCGATATGGCCTGGCTTGCCATTCTGGTGGCGATGAATTTGCAGACCAGCTTCCTGACACCGCCTTTTGGCTGGGCGCTGTTCTTCCTTAAGGGGGTGGCACCGCCGTCGGTTTCGACAGTTGATATCTATCGCGGTGTGATACCGTTTATCGGTATCCAGGCACTGGCCCTGATCCTGCTGTTCATTTTCCCGGAACTGACAAGCTGGTTGCCTGATCTGATCGGCTGGTAGGATTTCTTTCTACGATGTGAAAAGCCGGGCGCCGTTCTGGAAAAACGGCGCTAAGAAGAAATCACCGGACAATGTGCGAAAAGCACGCAGCATGACCGAAAGCATTACGGCAGGGAGGCCGGATTACGATGTTACGTTCAAGAACCGCACTTGGTGGCATGGTTACGGCCCCCCATCATCTGGCAGCCCAGGCCGGGCGGGATATTCTGCGCGATGGCGGCAATGCGGTCGAGGCAATGATTGCCGCGGCCGCCACCATTGCGGTTGTCTATCCGCATATGAATGCGATCGGGGGTGACGGGTTCTGGCTGATTGCCGAACCGGGCAAGGACCCGGTTGCCATTCGGGCTTGCGGCGGCGCGGCGGGGGCTGCGACCCCCGATTTCTATCGTCAGCAGGGCCATGCCGCGATCCCGTCGCGCGGGCCGCTGGCGGCGTTAACGGTTGCCGGGGCGATTGGTGGCTGGATCAAGGCTGCTGATATCGCAACAGGGATCGGCGGGAAAGTTCCGCTTGAACGGTTGCTTGCCGATGCGGTGCATCACGCCCGGGCCGGGGTGCCGGTCACGAAATCGCAGGTCGAACTGACCACAACCAAAATGGCGGAACTCAAAGACGTTCCGGGCTTTGTCGATACCTATGCCGCCAATGGCATTTCCGCGATTGGCGATGTGTTGAAGCAACCGGCCCTTGGCGCGACGCTTGAGCATCTTGGCAAGGTCGGGCTTGATGATTTTTATCGCGGCGACATTGCGCGCAGCAATGCCAATGGTCTTGCTGCCGTCGGCAGCCCGATCGCGCTTGCCGATCTGGAAAGCTACCACGCCAAGGTCATGACGCCGCTTTCGGTCCGGCTGTCGGCCGGCACGGTCTTTAACATGGTGCCACCGACCCAGGGGGTGGCATCGCTTATGATCCTTGGTCTTTTTGACCGGCTGGGGGTGAAGGCGGGTGACGGATTTGATCACGTCCACGGACTGATTGAATCGACCAAGCGCGCCTTTATCGCCCGCAACAATCATGTTGGCGATCCCGACCGCATGACCATTGATCCGATGGCGTTGCTTTCGGATGAAAACCTTGCGCAGGAGGCTGCAAATATCAGCATGCAAACCGCGCAGCCCTGGCCGCATGTTGCCAAGCCCGGCGATACCATCTGGATGGGGGCGGTTGATGCCAACGGTGTTGCGGTCAGCTATATCCAAAGCATCTTCTGGGAATTCGGATCGGGCATTGTGGTGCCGGAAACCGGCGTTTTGTGGCAGAACCGCGGGGCCAGCTTTACGCTTCATGACGGTCCCAATCAGCTCGGACCGGGGCGCTTGCCGTTCCATACGCTCAATCCGGCGATGGCAAGGCTCAATGACGGATCGGTTCTGACTTATGGCACCATGGGCGGCGAGGGCCAGCCGCAAACCCAGTCGGCGGTCTTTACCCGCAATGTCCTGTTTGGTCAGGATTTGCAGGAAGCAATCACCGCGCCGCGCTGGTTGCTCGGCAAGACCTGGGGCGATGAAACCACCACGCTTAAACTTGAAAACCGCTTTGATCCGGCCCTGATTGATCAGCTCCAATCAGCAGGCCACGCGGTCGAGATCGTTGGCCCCTATGAAGACATGATGGGCCATGCCGGTGGCATCCGTTTGCGTTCGAACGGGGTTATGGAAGGTGCAACGGATCCGCGCGCGGATGGAACCGTAGCCGCCATCTGATTTGCATGTTTTGGGGGATGGTTCAGCTGGTCTTTGATGAAAACTCCCACTCAATCACATGCTGGTAAGTTTCGCCGGGTTTCAGCCAGGGGCTTGGGAAGTCGGGGCGGTTGGGGCTGTTGGGCCAGGTTTGTGGTTCCAGTGCGATGCCGGCGGATGTGTGCAGGGGCACGCCGGTTGCCGATTTCATGGCGTCGGTGAAATGTTGGGAAAGATAGAATTGCAAGCCGGCCTCGGTTGAGGACAGTTCGATCGAACGGCCGCTGTCGGGATCGGAAAGGGTGGCGATATGGCGCAGGGCACCGCGATCCCCGGTCAGGCAGAAATTATGGTCAAAGCCCTGTGTCGCGCGCGGTAGCATGTCTGATATCCGGGCCGGGCTTCGGAAGTCATAGCCGGTACCGGTCACGTCGCGTTTATCGGCAAGCGGGATCAGTTTTTCATCGACCGGAAGCCAATGATTGGCCGTGATTTTCAGGACATGATCGGCCGCTGATTGGTCAAATTTACCCGTCAGGTTCCAATAGGCATGGCTGGTCATATTGACCGGGCAGGGCGCATCGCAGGTTGCCGAAATATCAAGACGCAAGCGGTTTTCACCGACAATCGAATATGTTGCCGTCGCATTCAGCGTGCCCGGATAGCCCTGATCCCCGTCAGGTGAGGTCAGCTTGAACGTCACGATTGTTTCCGACTGATCGGCAATATCCCAGACCCGCCGGTCAAACCCGTCCTTGCCGCCATGAAGGTGGGTTTCACCCTCGTTGGCGGAAAGCGTTACGTCATGACCGTCTGGGTCGGTATAGCGGGCCTTTTCGATCCGGTTGGCGTAGCGGCCGCAAACAGCCCCGATATAGCTGTCCTGTGCCAGATAGGCCGCATCATCTGCAAGGCCGATGGCGATGTTTGTGCCACTGGGATCTGAATCCTCATACAAATCAAGGGCGCAAATGCGCGCGCCAAGCGCAGAAACCGTAAGGCGAATCTGCGACGTGCGCAGCACCACACGCGGGGCATTTTCACCCGAATTACGGGTTTCCGAGGATGGTTCTGCCATGTCTGATGGTTGGTGGCTTTGGGGCATTCTGTTCTCCCGTAATCTTTGATTTTTCTCGGTTTATCCGATGCTTTTGATCGTTATAGGCGATAGGTGGCGGATCGCAATCACTATATGGTTGAGCGTTAACAAATCATATTGTAATACTATATGGCTTTTAAGCAATAAAACCACACTTAGGGAGGAAATCGTGGTGAAATTCAAAAAGCTTGCAGTGTCAACTGCGGCACTTGGCGTTGCGCTTGGTCTTTCATTTGCGGCACAGGCTGAAATGATGATCGGCTTTTCGCAGATCGGCTCTGAAAGCGGCTGGCGGACGTCTGAAACCGCATCGATCAAGGCCGAGGCTGAAAAACGCGGTATTGATCTCAAATTCTCCGATGCGCAGCAGAAACAGGAAAACCAGATCAAGGCTGTCCGTTCCTTCATCGCGCAGGGCGTTGACGGCATTCTTCTGGCCCCGGTTGTTGAAACCGGCTGGGATCAGGTCCTCAAAGAAGCAAAAGATGCCGGTATTCCGGTGGTGCTGGTGGATCGCGGCGTTGACGCCAGCGAAGACCTGTATCTGACCAAGGTGGCATCGGACTTTGTGGTTGAAGGCGCGCTTGCCGCTGCATGGCTTGCGGCGGAAACCAACGCGGTTTGCGATGTTGTCGAATTGCAGGGCACGGTTGGATCATCTGCGGCCAATGACCGCAAAGCCGGGTTTGAATCGGTTGTTTCGAACTTCCCGGGCATCAATATCATCCGGTCGCAGTCGGGCGACTTCACCCGTTCGGGCGGCAAGGAAGTGATGGAAAGCTTCCTGAAGGCCGAAAATGGCGGCAAGGATATCTGTGCGGTTTATGCGCATAATGATGACATGGCACTTGGTGCTGTGCAGGCCATCAAGGAAGCCGGTCTGAAACCGGGGACCGATATTCTGATCGTTTCGATTGATGCGGTGCCCGATATCTTCAAGGCGATGGCCGATGGCGACACCAACGCCACGATCGAGCTGAACCCGCATCTGGGCGGGCCGTCCTTTGACGCGATCAAGGCCGCCAAGGCCGGTCAGGAAGTTCCGAAATGGATCAAGGCAAATGGTCCGCTTTTCCTGCCTGATACCGCAGCAGAAGAATACAAAATGCGCAGCAAATAACATGTCAGTCGGCACCGTGATCCTTGGGTGACGGTGCCGGTTGCGTGGCTGGGTAGTGGGGGTGACGTGCTTCGGCTTTGGCCGGGGTGCGTCGCGCCGTATCAGGAACAAAAATCAAAAAACAGGGAGAGGGTGAGGAACATGTCAAACGCCGCACTTTCTGACGGGGGACGCGACACCGTGCTTTCGGTGCGCGGTGCGGGAAAATTCTTTCCCGGGGTCAAGGCGTTACAGGATGTCGATTTTGACCTGAAACGTGGTGAAATTCATGCCCTTTTGGGGGAAAACGGGGCGGGCAAATCCACCCTGATCAAGGTGATTACCGGGGTGCATCCGCGTGACGCCGGGGCGGTGATGCTCGATGGCATCGAAATCCATCCGCAGCATCCAGGCGATGCGCAAGGGCTTGGGATTTCCACGGTCTATCAGGAAGTCAATCTGGTGCCGACCCTGTCGGTGGCCGAAAACCTGATGCTTGAACGCCAGACGCGGAAATTCGGCCTTATTTCCTGGAAAAAGACCGAGGCCGATGCCAAGGCCGCCCTTGAAACGCTTGGGCTTGATATTGATGTCAATCGGCCACTGGGATCCTATTCGGTGGCGATCCAGCAGTTGGTGGCGATTGCGCGCGCGGTTGCGCTCGATGCCCGGGTTTTGATCCTGGATGAACCGACCGCATCGCTTGACGGTGATGAAATCCAGACACTTTTTCGCATCATGCGTGACTTGCGCGACAAGGGGCTGGGCATTGTTTTTGTTACCCATTTCCTGGATCAGGTTTATGCCGTAACCGACCGGATCACGGTTTTGCGCAACGGGCGCCTTGTTGGCACCTTTGTGACCAAGGACCTGCCGCAGATTGATCTTATCAACCATATGCTGGGCCGTGAACTGGCCGAAGTCAGTGCGCACCGCCATCAGGACGAGGGCAGCTATGCCGGGCCAAAGCGCAGCATTCAGGTCAAAAATCTTGGCAAGAAACGGGTGCTGGAGCCAGTGTCGCTTGATCTGAATGCGGGCGAGATCGTTGGTCTGGCCGGGCTTTTGGGATCGGGGCGGACGGAGCTTTCCGAACTGATATTCGGAACGCAAAAGGCCGATAGCGGCCTTGTGTTTCTGGATGGGGACCCGGTGATGCTGCGCTCCCCGCGCCATGCCATCCGGTCGGGATTTGGGCTTTGTCCCGAAGACCGCAAACAGGACGGCATTGTTGCCGAACTGAGTGTGCGCGAGAATATCGTGCTGGCCCTTCAGGGGCGGCGCGGATGGCTTCGACCGATCCCGCGGGCCGAGCAACAGCAATTTGCCGATGACATGATCAGGGCCCTTGGCATCGCAACACCGGACAGTGAAAAGCCGGTCGGGCAGCTGAGTGGTGGTAATCAGCAAAAGGTCATTCTGGCGCGCTGGCTGGTGTCCAAGCCGATCCTGCTGATCCTTGATGAACCGACACGCGGCATTGATGTCGGTGCCCATGCCGACATCATCAAACTGATCAAGGAACTGTGTGACGAAGGATTGGCGTTGCTGGTGGCATCAAGCGAGCTTGAAGAAATCGTTGCCTTTGCCGACCGGGTTGCGGTGATGCGTGATCGCGAAAAGGTATCCGAACTGGTGGGTGCGGAAATCACCCAGACCCGGATCATCGAGGCGATTGCACGATGACCAGTTTGCAGGACAAAAAGAAATTACGGGAAAGCAGCACCATGTCTGCATCTTCTTTGATAAGTCGGCCGTGGTTTGGCCCGGTCGCGGCACTGGTTCTGATCGTGCTGGGCATCGGGATCATTTCGCCGGACTTTTTCAATATTCGCATTGTTGACGGGCATCTTTACGGATCGCTGGTCGATGTTGTCCATCGCGGCGCATCAACGGCCCTTGTTGCCGTGGGCATGGCGATTGTGATCGGCACGCGCGGCATTGATTTGTCGGTCGGTTCGATCATTGCCATTTCGGGTGCCGTCATGGCGGTGCTGATCCGTGATACCGATCTTCATCCGGCGGTGATCATTCTGGCCGCCCTTGGGGCCGGGATTTTATGCGGGCTTTGGAATGGCATATTGGTGGCGTTCCTTGATATTCAGCCGATCATTGCGACCCTGATCCTGATGGTGGCCGGGCGCGGGATTGCGCAAATGATCACCGATGGGCAGATCGTGACATTCCATGGCGCGTTCTTTGAAGGGATCGGCAGCGGCTATTTGCTGGGCATTCCATGGCGGGTGATCATTGCCGCGGCGGTGATTGCGGCAATCTTTTTCGTGATGCGCAAAACGGCCCTTGGCTTGTTTGTGGAATCTGTGGGTGGCAATGCGCGCGCCAGCCGGGTGGCGGGTATTGATGCACGCGGCATCAAGCTGATGGCTTATGGGGCATCCGGGCTGTGTTCGGCCTTTGCCGGGATCATTATTGCGGCCGATATTCGCGGGGCGGATGCCAATAATGCCGGGCTGTGGCTTGAACTTGATGCGATCCTGGCGGTCGTGATCGGCGGCGCGTCACTGATGGGCGGGCGGTTCTTTATTGGCATGACAGTGATTGGCGTTCTGATCATTCAGGCGCTGAGTACCGGTATTCTTCTTTCGGGGTTGCCGTCGCAATATACCCTGATCGTCAAGGCGGCCGTCGTGATGATTGTTCTTCTGGTGCAGGCACCGAAATCCCGCCAACTGGTCGGGCAGGCGATGGATCGCATGAAGCGGGGAAAAGCCGATGAAAATTAATGAACGTTTTTACCCGATCCTTGCAACGCTTGCGGTTCTGGCATTGCTGTATGGCTACGGGATTTTTGAACATCGGGCCTTTTCCGATACTTACGTTCTGGGCGCGCTTCTGACCGATAATGCGTTCCTGATCATTACGGCCGTGGGCATGACATTTGTCATCCTTTCGGGCGGTATTGATTTGTCGGTTGGATCGATGATTGCCTTTATCGGGGTCCTGATGGCCGAACTTGTTACCGGGTTTGGCATGCATCCGTTAATAGCGGCCTTGATATCGTTGATTGTCGGGGCAGCATTCGGGGCCTTCATGGGCGTGATCATCGCCAAGTTTGATATTCAGCCCTTTATCATCACGCTTGCCGGCATGTTCTTTTTGCGTGGGGTGTGTTTCCTGATCAATCTGGATTCCGTTCCGATTGATCATCCGTTTGTCGCAGCCTTCAGCGGGTTTAAAGTGCCGCTGCCCGGGCGTGGATGGCTGACGGCATCGGCGTTGCTCATGCTGGCGACCGTGATTGGCGGTGTGGTGATTGCCCATTACACGCGATTTGGACGCAATGTCTATGCGATTGGCGGGGATCGTCATTCGGCCGAACTTCTGGGCATTCCGGTGCATGGCACCATCATTCGCGTCTATACCCTGTCGGGCTTTTTCAGTGCGCTTTCGGGTGTGGTCTTTGCCTTCTATACCGCATCGGCCTATCCGCTGGCCGCGGTCGGGGTGGAGCTTGATGCGATTGCCGCCGTGGTGATTGGCGGAACGCTTTTGACCGGGGGCATGGGCTTTGTCATGGGCACGTTCTTTGGCGGGATCATCATGGGCGTGATCCAGACCCTGATTGCCTTTGACGGATCGCTTAACAGCTGGTGGACCAAGATCATGATCGGGGCATTGCTGTTTGGCTTTATCGTCCTGCAACGCCTGATCACACGGTCGTTCTCGGGCATGCGGGCCGGGGCGACCTGATTGATGATGCAATCACGCATAATGAAAAACGGGCGCCATTGGCGCCCGTTTCTGTTTGGTTTAAAACCGACAATCGGTTGTGAGTTACAGCCCGATCTTGTCCCAGTCGTGATCGACCGACATGCCAAGTTGCTGGCGGAGCTGGCGCATGGTGCGGCGAAGCAGTTTGTGCATGGTCGCGCGCGCCTCGTCCGGGTCGCGGTGGCTGATGGCGGCATAGACCGCATGATGATCGGGAAGCGATTGCACATGGGCCTTGGGGCCACCTGACGACAGGCGGAATGATCCGATCAGGGCGGTTTCAATCAGCATGCCGAATGATTTCATGAAATCGTTGCCAGATGCATTAAGGATCGCCTGATGGAATTGCAGATCGGTAAGATAGACCGCTTCGGTCCCCGGTTCGGCCTTTTCCATGGCGTCATAGGCATCGCCAATCGCCTTGATTTCATCGGGCGTTGCGCGCACAGCAGCCATGGCGACCGTATTGGGTTCAATGATCAGACGCGTTTCAAACAGCGCATACAGGAATGCCGGGTCCGGGTCCGGGAAGTGCCAGGACAGGACATCAGGGTCCAGAAGGTTCCAGCTGGATCGCGGTTTGACGCGCGTACCGGTTTTCGGACGGCTTTCAATCAGGCCCTTGGCTGACAGGATCTTGATCGCCTCGCGCAGGGCCGTGCGCGATACATCAAGGGATTCACTTAATGCCGCCTCGGTCGGAAGCACATCCCCCGGCGCCAGCTGGCCCGAAACAATCCGTGCACCAAGATCATGGGCAACGATGCTGTGCAGGCTGCGTTTGGCGTAGGTTCTTGACATCGACGACATTAAATTCCCTCCGGCATGGCCATGGGCCAGGACCTTGTAAAAATGCAAAACGGCAAAAGGCCCGCTTTGATATTATTCATATAATATGAATTAATTTCGAGGGCAACTTATCTGACCCCATCAAGGCTTTGTGTTGCAAAGCATATAATTATTTCGGGCGGGGTCGAATTGCCGGACCGGCAATCGCAAAGGTCAGTACGTTATAAACCACTGCGCGACAGATCGAAAGAATTCACTTCACCCGTTTGTCGCTTGACAGGCCCGGATATCCTGATCATTAATGTTATTGTATGAAGAATTAAAAACATAATTTTCAGGAGGAAGCATCATGATCACGGGCCGGATGACAATGCCGCAAAACTGATCCGCACAGTTGCCCGATGCGGGTGATTGGCACCGCAACCCGTTTTACGGACAGGTGTCTTTTGCGCTGCACATATCGGCAATGATGCCTATTCTGAACATTATTGAATGCAAATCCGGATCGCGTGCGGGGTGGAGTCCCCGTGCCGGACCGGCAGAGAGACACCAAAAGAGAAACCACACGACGGGAGAAGCACCGATCATGTCTGATCGCATGCCGACACACTATACCAGCCTTGAAGATAAATCGGTATTCATCACCGGTGGCGCATCGGGTATTGGCGAGGCCCTTGTTACCGCCTTTGTCGAGCAGGGCGCCAAAGTCGCCTTTGTCGATATCATGGAAGATGCGGGCAACGCCCTTGTCGAAAAGCTTTCAAAAGATGCGCGCAATGCGCCGGTCTTTATCAAATGCGACCTGACCGATATCCCGGCCCTTCAGGCCGCGGTTGCCAAGGCCGCCGAAATCAACGGGCCGATCACCGGGCTTTTGAACAATGCCGCCAATGATACCCGCCACAAATGGCAGGACGTGACCCCGGAATACTGGGATGAGCGCCAGGCAATCAATATTCGTCCGTCCTTCTTTGCCATTCAGTCCGTCGCCCCGATGATGCAAAAGGCCGGCGGTGGTGCCATCGTCAATTTCGGGTCGGTCAGCTGGATGATGGGGCAGGGCGGCATGCCGGGCTATACCACGGCAAAGGCCGCAACCCACGGGCTGACACGCGGCATGGCGCGCGATCTGGGCAAGGATCATATCCGGGTCAATACCCTTGTTCCGGGCTGGGTGATGACCCAGCGCCAGCTTGATCTTTGGGTTGATGAGGCCGCCGAGCGCGAAATCGATGAACGCCAGTGTCTGAAGAACAAGGTGATGCCACAGGATATCGCGCGCATGGCGCTGTTCCTGATTTCCGATGAAAGCCGGATGTGCACCGCCCAGAACTTCATTGTTGATGGCGGCTGGGTCTAGGGCGGTTTTGCCCTTGGCGATCAAGCCGACATTCACATAACCGACAAAGATCATTCAGGACGAACTTTCATGAGACTGGTTCAATACAAGGATACCGCGGGTGCGCAGCATGTTGCCGTGGTCGAAGACGAAAATACCCTTATCCCGCTCAAGGGCGTTTCCACCACCCGTGAACTTGCGACCATCGCGCTTGCCAAAAACATGACGATGATCGAAAAGGCGAAAATTCGCATGGGGGACGACCGCGTTGATTATAACGAGGTTGTCCGTGACGGACGCCTTTTGCCGCCGATTACCCATGTTGATCCGGCGCATTTTCTTGTCACCGGGACCGGGCTTACCCATCTTGGTTCGGCCTCTGCGCGCGCAAACATGCACAAGGCCGATAACAAGGCCGCCGATGAAACAGATTCCATGAAGATGTTCCGCATGGGCGTCGAAGGTGGCAAGCCCAAGGCCGGTGAGCATGGTGTGCAGCCCGAATGGTTCTATAAGGGCGATGGATCCATTGTTGCCAATCCCGGGGCGGCGATCCCAAGCCCGTCCTTTGCCCTGGATGGCAGTGAGGAACCGGAAATTGCCGCGGTTTATATCATTGACCATGACGGAACCCCGGTGCGCATTGGCTTCGCGATCGGGAACGAGTTTTCCGATCACGTGATGGAACGTCAGAACTACCTGTATCTGGCGCATTCAAAGCTGCGCCATTGCGCGATGGGGCCGGAATTGCTGCTGGGGGATCTGCCAAGCCATGTCGAGGGGACCTCGCGTCTGTATCGCGATGGCAAGGTAATCTGGGAAAAGCAGTTCGTCAGCGGCGAAGACAATATGTCGCACTCGCTCGCCAATCTTGAATATCACCACTTCAAATATGACCTGTTTCGCCGCCCGGGTGATGTGCATGCGCATTTCTTTGGCACGGCGACACTCAGCTTTGCCGATGGCATCACGACACAGGACGGTGATGAATTCGAAATTTCATCTGCCCTGTTTGGCCGCCCGATCCGTAACCGTCTGATGGTTCAGGCAGAGCGCCCGGTGGTGGTCAAAGCCATCTGATTTTTCGGGAATTCCTGTAATTCCAAAGGGCGTAAAAGCCCAGTCTCCCTCCGAACGACACCAACTTCCCCCGGCGCCGCAATGTGCCGGGGTTTTCTTTTGCCGCATTGGCGATGCAGGCGTAACATGCCTGAAAATAAAGTTCGGCCTGCAAAAAGGAGCGTTCAGATGAGGAAGGTGATTGTATCGGCCTTTGTGTCGGTTGATGGCGTGATGCAGGCTCCGGGCGGCCCGGACGAAGACATCGCCGGCGGATTTGAATTTGGCGGCTGGACTTTCCATTATTGGGACGCGGAAATGGGCAAGATCATGGGGGATCATTTATCCGCATCCTATGATCTGCTGCTGGGGCGATATACCTACGATATTTTTGCAGCCCACTGGCCCTATGCCGGCGATGATGACCCGATCGGGCAGAAATTCAACAGTGTTACCAAATACGTCGCGACATCCGATCCCGACAGTCTGAGTTGGCAAAATTCGGTGGCGCTTGATGGAGACATTATCGATGCCATTCGCACGATTAAGGCGGGGAATGGACCGGATTTGTTGACACAGGGAAGCAGCAAGCTTGTCCAAGCCCTTATTGCCAATGATCTGGTTGATGAATATCGCCTGTGGGTGATGCCCGCCATCCTTGGCAGGGGCAAGCGCCTGTTTGGCAACGACGGTGCGCCAACCAACCTGACGCTGGTTTCAAGTCAGGCCTTTTCGACGGGCGTGTGCCTGAATATTCTGCGTCCGGACGGAGCTGTTAAATGCGGGTCTTTTGCCCATCACGCCCCGTCGGATGCTGAACGTGAAAGACAGCGCAAAATGCGCATCGCCGAAGGGCTTGCCTGATTTGATCGAAGCCTATGAGCAGGGTGGTCAAATGTAAAAAAAAGCAGCGGATAACCCGCTGCTTTTTCGTTTGTCGTGTGATCTGTGTTGCAGGTGGTGCGAGGGATCAAGCCTGTTCGCTGACAGCCGGGGCGGGGCGCAAGACAGCGGTAACAACGACCGAGGCAACGACAAGGGCGATGCCGCCAAGTTCAAAGACGCCAAGTGCGCCGATGAAATCAAACATCACCCCGCCAATGATGGCGCCAGCCGCGATTGCGGTTTGGAAACCGGCAACCAGAAGTCCGCCGCCGCTTTCGGCTTCATCGGGAACCATGCGGGTGATCCAGGTCGACCAGGCGACCGGCACACCGCCAAACGCCATGCCCCAGATCGCGACCAGAACGATGGTCGGATTAAGCGCGCCATTGATCAGGACCATGGCAAGGGCGCAAAGCCCCATGATGAAGGGCATCAGGGCAATGGTCATGCGCAGTGATCGCGCAATCAGCGCACCGGCCAGATGGGTGCCGAAAAAGTTGGCGACCCCGAAGCCCAGCAGCACACCGGAAATCCCGGCCGTTGCCACACCCGTCACGTTTTCAAGGAACGGGCGGACATAGGTAAACAGGGCAAAGTGCCCGGTAATGATGATGACCAGTGACAGCAGCCCGAATTTCATGCCCGGACGATTGATCAGGTCAACAAGGGTGCGCAGCGATGCGCGTCCGCGCGGTGGCAGGGATGGCAGGGTTGCGAATTGTACGACGAAGGTAATGACGCCGATCCCCGCAGCCAGCAGGAAGACTGCACGCCAGCTGATGATATCGCCAAGGAAGCTGCCCACCGGGGCGGCAAAGACGGTGGCGGCCGAAACGCCACTGAACATGATGGCCAGCGCACGCGGCACATGGTTTTCGGGCACCAGTCGCATGATGGTTGCTGCCGACATCGTCCAGAAACCGCCAAGGGCGATGCCCAGAAGCACGCGGCCAACCAGCAGGAAGGCAAAATTTTCCGCCGACGCAACGATGATGCTTGAAACCACCAGCAATATCGAGAAAGAAAGCAGGACATTGCGGCGGTCAAACCGACGGGTGACAGTGGCAATCAGAAGGCTTGTGATCAGGGCCAAAAAGGCCGTTGCCGAAATGGCCTGACCGGCGAGGCCTTCGGATACCGAAAGGTCGGACGCAATCGGAGTTAGAAGACTGACCGGCAGGAATTCGGCCGTGACCAGCCCGAATACCCCCAGTGTCATTGAAATGACGGCGGCCCATGCAGCAGGTGCTGGCGCGACGGCGGACGTCTGCGCAGGCCGGGCGTCGGATTGTGGTTCACTCATGCGGAAGTCCTTTTGAAGGTGTTTGTGCATTGCACCTAAAATAGACTGGACCGTTCGGACGATCTATGACAGTTTGTCTGAGTTAATTGATCAATCGTCCGGAATGTCATGTCCCCCATCCCGAATGCCGCATTCAACAGCCCGTCAAACCATATCGAAGGCCAGTTCAACGAAGCGGGCCATGATATGGTCAATGACCTGCTGTCGGGGGTGCGATTGCGCGGGCTTGATTATCGCCGGATCGAGATTTCGGCACCTTATGGCCTGCGCTTTGGCGAGGATATGGATGACACCCGTGCCTGGTTTCACTTTATCGGGCAGGGTACAGTTCATCTGCGCACCAAAAGCGGGGCAGTGCATGTTCTGGGTTGCGGGGATGCGGTATTGCTGCCTTGTGCGGGCATTCACGATCTTTATAGCGAAGATGGCGTTGCCATGCGCAGTGTCGATGCCTTTGAAAAGGCACCGCTTTGCGATGCGGCGTCTGAAATCCGGGCGTGCGAAGCGGATGCCTGCCGGTCAAAGGACAATCTGATTTTCAGCTGTGCGATGGAATTTGATCTGGGGTGGCTGCATCCGCTGGCGCATCTTAAGCCCGAAGTGATGCATATCGAAACGGTGCCCGATCATGATCCGCAAATTCCCGCGATCCTGGATGTCATGACCAGCGAATTGCGCGCCAAGCGCCCGGGCTATGGCGTGATCCTGACAAGGCTTGCCGATGTGGTGGCGGCCGCCATCCTGCGACGCTGGGTCGAGGCGGGCTGTGATGTTTGCGGCTGGGTCGAGGCCGTGCGTGATCCCAAACTTGCGCGGCTGCTGGCCGCCTTGCACAAGGAGCCGGGCCGTAACTGGTCGGTTGCCGATATGGCGTCGGAAATGGGGATGTCGCGATCGGTCTTTGCCGAACGGTTTGTTGAGCTGACCAAGGCCACCCCGCAGCAATATCTGACCAATTTGCGCATGCGTCTGGCCAGCCAGTGGATCGGGCGTGAAAACCTGTCACTTGACGAGGTTGCCGAACGGCTTGGCTATGCCTCGGTCGCGGCATTCAGCCGCGCGTTCAAGCGCACCACGGGCAAATCACCCGGCGCCATCCGTCACATGGACTACGCCGCGCCGTAAAGGGCCTGGCGGGCGGTTTGTGTTGCTGATCGCAGATGATCAAGCAGACTGTCGCGATGCTGGCCAAGGATTGCCGGTGATGCGCCGAAAACCGAAAAGCCTGAAATCATTTTGCCATGCTGGGTCGTGATCGGAACAGCAATGGCATAAATATCATTTTCACGTTCGCCATTATTGGTGGCAAAGCCCTGTTGACGGATCGTTTGCAGTTCGTCCCGAAGGGTTATTATGTCGGTGATGGTGTGATCGGTCATGCCACGGAGTTGGGCGTTCTTGAAATAGCGGTCCTGATCTTCAGAGCCCATATGCGCCAGCCATAATTTGCCATGGGCCGTGCAAAAAGCATCCAGTTTCGAGCCGATCCGGATATCGACATAAAGCGGCCGGTCGGGCAGGGATTTGGCGATGCAGACCGCCATGTCGCGATCAAATTCGGTCGCCATGCAGGCTTCCCCGGTGTCGCGCGCCAGCTGATCAAGGATCGGCTGTAACAGGGTGGGCAGATTGTCGCCCTGAAGAACCCGTTCGCCCAGATCGGCAAACATATATCCCAACCGGAAGACCCCGCGTGACGTGGCGCGCAATGCGCCGGCATGGACCAGCGTGTGCAGGAAACGGTGGGCGGTAATCATATTGATGCCAAGCGCGTCTGCGGTTTCCTTTGCCGTCAGTTCGGATTTCCCCGCCGCAAAAATATCCAGAATTTTAAAGGCCTTGAGGACAGATCCATTGAGCTGGCTGGTCATGATTTTCCATTCACATAAAACGCCACGGGTCAAAGTCGGACGCGATGCTTGACGCCGCCCGGATTTCAATAATAAACTATATTATAAATCATATTTCAAATATAGAAATATTGAAAGAGCAAAACAAGAGGCGTCTGATGACAAACGACACGCGTGACAAATCCGGTCAGATTACCCTGACCGCCGGCGGGGCGGTTCTGGCCCGCATGAAGGCGATCGGGATTGATTATATCTTTGCCAATTCCGGCACCGACTTTCCGCCGATCATCGAAGGTCTGGCCGAAGCCGCAGCAAAGGATATCGATCTTCCGCATGCTTTGATCATGCCGCATGAAAATGCGGCGATGGGCATGGCGCATGGCTATTACCTTGCGACCGGAAAAGCGCAGGCCGTTATGGCGCACACCAATGTCGGTCTTGCCAATTGTGCGATTGGCGCGATCAATGCCGCGACCGAACATGTGCCGGTCGTTCTGATGTCGGGCAGAACCCCGGTGATGGAAAAGGGCCGCCTTGGCGCGCGCACCGTTCCGATCGGCTGGGGCCAGGAAATGCGCGATCAGGCGGCCTTGGTACGCGAAAGTTCGAAATGGGAATATGAACTGAAGTTCCCCGAACAGGTGCCCGAAGTCGTTGATCGTGCCTATGCCATCGCATCATCGGTGCCCAAGGGCCCTACCTATGTCAGTCTGCCGCGTGAGGTTCTGTGTGAACCCTGCCCGGGGGACGAGATTGACGGGCCGCTTCGCATGCAGCCGGTACCGGTTGCCCCGCCGCAAGCCAGTGTCGAGCAGGCCGCCGACATTCTTGCCAATGCCAAGAACCCGGTGATCATTGCCCAGCGCGGGACGGGAACAGCCGAGGCGTTCGGCCGTTTTTCCGAGCTGGTCGATCAATGGGGCATTCCGGTCGTGCAATATTGGGCGATCCAGCTTGCCATTGGCACCGAACATCCGATGTTTGCCGGGATGGATCCGGCACCCTGGCTTAAGGATGCCGATGCGGTGGTGGTGATTGATTGTCTGGCGCCCTGGTCACCCGATATCCACACATTGCGTCCCGATTGCAAGGTGGTTCAGATCGGTCAGAACCCGCTTTATTCCCGTTTCCCGGGGCGTAACTTTGCCGCCGACATCTCGCTTGTTGGCGAGACCGGTGATGTCATCATGATGTTGGCAGATGCCATGGATCGTCGTCATGCCGATCATGCCGCGACCTGTTCGGATCGTCGGGGCAAAATTGCCACGATCAATGCCGAAACCCGCAAGAAAGCACTGGCGATGGCCGATGCCGGGGCAGTGGACCCGATGACCAAGGCCTTTGTATCGCGCTGTCTGTCCGATGCGATTGCCGGTCGTGCGGCAACGGTGTTTTCCGAGCTTGGCTGTCCGCTGGAGCCGCTTTCACTTTCGGAACATGGCAGCTGGTATCAGGAACCGCATTCCGGTGGGCTTGGCTGGTCATTCCCGGCATCGATGGGCTATCAGCTGGCCGACAAGGACAAGCTTGTGGTCGCAACCATGGGCGATGGTTCCTACATGTTTGCCAATCCGACGGCATGTCATCAGATCGCCGAGGCGCTGGAACTTCCGATCCTGATCCTTGTTCTCAATAACAATGAATGGGGGGCGGTGCGTCAGTCGGTGGCGGGGATGTATCCAAACGGCTATGCGGCGAAAACCAATGAAATGCCGCTGACCGCGCTTAAACCCAGCCCGGATTTCACCAAGGTCGCCGAGGCCAGCCGTGCTTGGGTCGCCAAGGCCAAGCGTCCCGAAGACCTGCCGGGTATTCTGCACGATGCCATCAAACATATCGACACCAAGCGCACCCATGCGCTGGTTGAGGTAACGATTGCGCCGTAAGGCACGATCGTTGCAGTCGCCATGTTGTCACGCCCGGCCTTGTGCCGGGCGTTTTGCGTATTAATGCCTGCTTTGTTGGCAGAATGGAATCCCTGCTTGCATCCTGTGCAATTTCATTATTTCATTGCGTAATGCTTTGAATTGCCTGCCCGGAAGGAGCCAGTATGGATCGTGTTGTCGGAACCTCGGGACGGATTGCGTTTGCCAGCGCGATGCGCAACCTGCTTGCAGATGTTTATCCCGAACACGATCACGAAGCATTGGTGCTGCGCGTTTTTGACGAGCTTGGCCTGCCGGTCGAAGGTGACGGGCCGGAACCCAAAGAGGAAAACCTGCGCAAATGGGATCAGCGCGATGCGTTTCTGATCACCTATGGCGACAGCATCCATCAGGACGGCAAAAAGGGTCTGCAAAGCCTTGGCGAGTTTCATCGTAAATGGCTGAAGGACTGGCTGACGGGTATCCATATCCTGCCATTTCATCCCTTTACATCCGATGACGGATTTTCAGTCAGCGATTTCAGCCAGCTTCGCACGGAACTTGGCGATTGGGGCGATGTCGAGGATCTGGCAAAGCATGGCACGGTGATGGCCGATCTGGTGGCCAATCATATTTCGGCGTCGCATCCCTGGTATCAGCAATTTCTGGCCGGTGAGAAGCCCGGTGTCGATTACATCAAAACCGCAAGCCTTGAAGATGATATTTCCGATGTGGTGCGCCCGCGCAGTCATGCGTTGCTGAATGATGTCGTGACCAAGGATGGCGAAAAGTTCGTCTGGTGCACCTTCAGCTATGATCAGGTCGATCTGGATTACGGCAACCCGGATGTGTTTTTCGAAATGCTGCGCGTGGTGCTGAATTACCTGAAGCATGGTGTGCGCGTGGTGCGGCTGGATGCCATCGGCTTTATCTGGAAAGAAGTCGGGACGACATCCATCAATCTTGATCAGACCCATAAACTGATCAAGGCCATGCGGCTGGCCTGCAATGCGCTTTATCCCGATGTGCTGTTTATTACCGAAACCAATTTGCCGCTTCTGGAAAACCTGTCCTATTTCGGCAATCAGGATGAAGCACACCTGATTTACAACTTTTCGCTGCCGCCGGTGATCATTCATGCGTTGCTGAGCGGGCGAAGCGACTATATCCGCAAATGCATCATGGCGATGCCGCCGGCCCCGGCGGGCTGTACGTTCTTTAACTTTACCGCCAGCCATGATGGCATTGGTCTACGTCCGGCCGAGAACCTTATTCCCGATGAGGATATTGATGGCCTGCGCGAGCATGCGCTCAAGATGGGCGGGCAGGTCAGTTACCGCGCGCTTAAGGGGGGCGGGCAAAAGCCCTATGAGCTCAATGTGACGCTTTACAGCATGCTGGCTGAAAACTTCGCCGGTGAAGCGACCATGGGGCTTGAACGGTTTGTGATGAGCCAGGCAATTGCCATGTCGCTTGAAGGGATCCCGGCGATCTATGTCCAGACCATTCTGGCAACGGAAAATGATCAGGCGGCTTATGAGGAAACCGGTATTCCGCGCCGCCTGAACCGCAAGATCTGGAAGCTTTCCGATGCAGAACGGGTTCTGTCCGAAGATGGTCCGGCCAAATCGGCGTTTGATCAGTTGCGCGCGCTTATGTCGATCCGTATGGGGCAACCTGCCTTTCACCCCAATGCCACGCAATATACCCTTAATCTCGGCCCGGATTTGCTGGGCATCTGGCGGCAGTCGCATTTGAATGAACAAAGCATTTTCTGTGTCTTTAACCTGACCGAGACCCAACAGGATCTTGATCTTTCGAAGATCAATCTGATCATGACCGAAGGCTGGCAGGATTTGATTACCCAGCAAGTGATCGAAGATTACGACGGCATCATGAAACTGGCGCCCTATCAGATCGTGTGGATTTCCAACCGGGACGGGCGCAACCGCACCGAAAGCCGGTTGCTGCAACGCTATCGGGATGCCATGCCGGTCTGATCGGTTTTTCAGATTGTGCAAAAAATACGCAGCCGATGCGTTTATCGTTGCGTCACAAAATGTGCTTTGCAAAACTCGTGTCCTGATTGCAGGACATAGAGGGCAATTTACGCACATGGCGTATGCGCAGGAAATCGAAATTCCGCACTTGCCCGAGGATACAGAAAGCCGCGTCAGAGCCTATTACGAGGTTTGGCAAGCGGCGGCAAAGGGCGGCAAGGTTCCTGACCGAAAGGTGCTGAACGGTCATGTTCTGGCGCCTTGGGTCGATGATATCTGTATCTATGAATATCTTCCGCAAAAGCGTGATTTTATCATCCGCATCGATGCTCCGAACATCATCGAGGCCAGCGGCGAAGATTATCATGGCTGTTCACCCCGGCAGATTGATCTGGATTTTGGCACCACATTGCACGCGACATTGCTTGAGGTGATCGATCACGGCAAGCCGGCCTTTCACCGCATCGGTTATGAACGCAAGGTCTGGGAAGAATGGCTGCGTCTTTTGTTGCCTGTGCGGGCAACCGACCGGCAGGGGCGGCTTATCGAACAGGTTTTCGTCACCCACTTCTTTTATCGCGGGGCATCGTGATTATTTGGCTTTCATACTTGTTTCGGGGCGTGATTTCCCCACGTGCATATCTGGGAAAATGCCATGATACCATCACGCGCGCTTGAATCAGCAGACACCGAACTGGACGGGTTGCCCGAGGACGTTGATGTCCGGGTCATTGCGCTTGTCGACACATGGTATGATGCATGGACCCAGACCGGGGTAAACAGCGTGCCGTCACGCGCCATTCTGAATGCGGAACGTCTGATCCGATGGCGCGACGAGATCAGTGTTTACGAATATCTGCCGGTCCGGAATGACTTTTTGGTGCGCATCGATGCACCGTCCATTGTTGCTGCCACGGGCGAAAATTTTCAGGGATCAACCCCGCGCGAGATCGACCTGAAATATGGCACCTGTCTGATGGCGGCATTGCTAAAGACAATGTACGAAAAACGGCCGACTTTCCATTATGTGAATGTGGCCGGAAATCATGCCAAACACCGCCATTGGTTGCGTGTCCTGTTGCCGGCGCAAACCATGGACCAGTTTGGTGACCCGATCTATCAGGTGCTTGGCGCACGTTTCCCCTACGAGCCGATGCACTATATCTGACGGATGTGCAATGGCTGGGCTTGGTGGTTCGCATGACAAGGAAGTGCCGCTGGATCGGCTTGGCGCGGATGCACCGGCCGGGGCGCATGCGCTTTTGGCATTGTGGGGCCGGGCTGCTGCACGCGGCAGAATTCCGACCCGTTGCGACTTTACCCCGGATACGCTGTCCCCATGGATTGATGATATCAGCATCTATGAATATCACCCGGACAAGGATGATTTTCAGATTTTGCTCGAAGGTGAAAACATCATTGCACTGACCGGCGAGGATTGGCGCGGTGCCTTTGCCCGTGAAGTGGATTGTCATTTTTCAACTGCATTGCATGCGGCCCTGTCCGCTGCACGCAAAACAGGCAAGCCGCAAATCCATCATTTGCAGATCTTTCAAAAAGACTGTCGCAAAGGGGTGCGGCTGTTATTGCCGGTGGTTCTTGAACGAAAAGGCCAGGAAGACGTTCTTCAGGTCTTTCTGGCCATATTTCCATTCCCCGATCATACGCAATAGCAACGAACCGCAAGCGCGTTCGAAGCCGCGTGCCGGATCAATTCCCGGTCTTAACCCTTGCCGATTTCGGTGTCGTTCAGATCTTCTTCAACTGCACTTGAAAGATGTTCGAAAATGTCGCCCATCGCACTTTCAACACGCTGCCAGCTGGGGATGAACGGGCTCTCAAGCGGGTTGTCGAGATAGTGCTGACCGGCACTGATGATGACTTCCGACAGAACCTCGACGCATTTTTCTTCTTCGTCGCGATTGATTTTAAGGCCGTTAAACAGCGCATCGGCACGGTATTGCTCAATCAGGTCGAGTGCCGCGCGATAATAGGTTGCCTTAAGGGTGCGGAATGTCTCGTGCGAGAAAATCGTGCCCTGTGTCGCCAGTTTGCGGAACAGGGATTTGGCGATGTCACCCGCCATACGGGACAGACCGTCATCTTTTTGCGCCGGGTCGAATTCGCGGTGCTTGTGGTCATAGATATCGGCGATATCGACCTGGGCCAGACGATGGACCGTGTGATTGCGATACATTTCCGAAAGCATGGAAATTTCAAGCCCCCAATCGGACGCAACCCGCAGGCCATAGGCAACATCGGTGCGGATTGCCATTTCACCGGACAGGGAATAGCGGAAACAATCGAGATAATTCAGGAAATCGGTCTTGCCGACCACCTGTTTCAACGCCCGGATCAGCGGGGTGACAAACAGGCGACATACCCGGCCCTTGAGGGTGCCATTGGCAACACGGGCGTAATATCCCTTGGCAAAGGCGAAATTGAATGCCGGATTGGCGATCGGATACATCAGCTTGGCCGGAAGATCGGGGGTATAGGTCGCAATGTCGCAATCATGAATGCCGATCACGGAACTGCGCCCCGATGCCAGGGTATAGCCCATGCAATACCAGACATTACGGCCTTTGCCCGGTTCGTAACGGGCCAGACCAAATTCATCAAGCCGGTCATGAACGCCGCGCAGGCGCGGCCCGTCATTCCACAGAATGCGCACATGCTGCGGCAGGTCTTTGAAAAATTCGCGCGCATGAAGATATTGCTGCGCATTGGCGCGGTCCAGACCCACGACGATCTGATCGATATAGGTCGCCTGTTTGAGCCCATCGACAATTGTCGTCATGGCCGGGGTTTCAAGTTCCGAATAAAGGCAGGGCAAAATCAGGGTCTGGCGCCTTTGGCGGGCAAAGGCAGTCATTTCATAGGCGAGTTCTTCCGGGTTGCGGTCAAGAATGCGATGAAGGGTTGTGATCGGGCCACCCTGATGGAAATCAGCCATGAAGTACCTCGCTGTTTTTATTGGTATTGGTTAACTGGTCGAGAAGGTCGTTAATCGCAGCGTCCCAGCCCGCAGGTCCGGGGGCGGGCGCGATCCGAAGATTGGCATGGTCAAGCAGCGGCGATGTCCGCGCGCCATGTTTGGTTGGAATCTGAATGGCAAAATCGGCTTCGGCCAGCATCGGGATGTCATTGGGGGAATCCCCAAGCGCGATGGTGGTGAACCGTTTGGGCAGGGAGGTTTCGTTTTTGCCGGTTTGCGACAGGGCAAGCCATTGCAGAATACGTTTCATGGCTTCGCCCTTGGTCGAGGGGCCGCACAAGGTGTGGAAACGGCCACCCTTGACCAGTTTCAGGGACCATTTTTCGGCAATGGCGCGCGCGGTGGTGACATCCTGCTTGCTGGGTTGCCAGATCAGCGGATCGGAACAATGGCGCTGACCGGCGCGAATGGCATCGTCAAGCGGAAGACCGGTTTCCGATGCAATGATTTCCGGCTCGACGGTTCGAAAACTGCCAACAGGGACGGAAACGGCATCGCGGATCTGATTGCGCGCAGCATCGATTGTTTCGGATGACGGGCCAGCCTGTTCGATTTCGCCATTCAGGGAAATGACGCCGCCATTTTCACCAATCAGCCCGTCAAACAGCATGGATTGCTGATTGATATGTTCAAGTTCGGCAAGTGTTTTCGAGGATACGGCGATCAGAGGGATGGCAAGCTGTTTCACGCGATCAAGTGCCGGACGGGCGGCGTCCCAGCCATAGGTGTCATGATCAAGCAATGTGCCGTCAAGGTCGGTAAAAATGGCGATGGCGCGGCTGTTTGGCATCATCCCGTTCTGTCGCGGTTTTTGACATGTGCAAGACCGTAAACTGGTCTCTTGGTCAGAAGCTTATCACAGTGATCGGGGCGGATCGACCTTTGGGAAGGTTAATTTTTGATCACAGCGATAATTTGATCAAAAAACATGCGATGGCGTCGGGCGCGCAATACCGGTTTGAGGACGGATGCGTATTTTCCTCTTCAATATCACCAAATGATGTTATTGTTGGTATGACATTGATCCATCAATGGTTTTTCAGCGCCTGTCACGGTCACATTTTCCGGAGATGCCTATGGGGTTATATCGGGAAGCGCATGTGCGATGGTTGCAAAGAACAGTTGTCATCGGGTTCATATGTGTTGCGGTCATCCTTGATGTCGCGGCAACCGCCCGTGCCGGATCGGTCATTGTGCCGGCAAAAGGCCAGAATACCCACAACCAAGCCAACACCCAAACCAACACTGACCCCCATGCCGGTGGCAATGTTGGCGATGATGCCAAAAGCCGGGCAGGGGATGTGATCCGTATCGGCGATGCCCGGCAAACCGGTCCGGGCAAATTGAAACCCGGATATGAGGTCTGGGTAGCGGTGGGCGAATGGCCGCCGATGATCAGTGAAACACTTCCTGATTTCGGCAAACATGCCAAACGGTTCCAGACGATTTTCAGTGCGATGGGATTTGACGTCCGGTTCATTTTTGTGCCCTGGCAACGGGCCTATGAGCAAACCCGTCAGGGCATCTATGTCGCGACATTTCCGTGGCTTCGGACAGTCGAGCGCAGGGATGCCTTTCATATTCCGCGCTATCCCATCGCCCAGGCCCATCAAAAGGGATTTTACAAAAAGTCCCGTTTCCCCGAGGGGATCGATATCAACGCGTTGCGCGATGTTGTCGGGCTTGGACTGCGTCCGGTCGGGATTGCCAGTTACTGGTATGAACAGGAATTCAGACGGCTTGGCATCGAAGCCGACATTGTAAATAACCCGGAATCCGCCTGGCGGTTTCTGCATGCGGATCGGGCCGATATCCTGTTTGAAGAAGAAGCCGTGGGCTGGCACGACCTGACCGGGCTTTTGGGCGAACAGGTGGCCGCACGTTATGCCACCACCAACACCATTACAACAAATGACATGTTCATTCTGTTTTCGCGCAAACATCCGTTCGGCGCGGAACTGATGCAGGCCTATGAAACCTTCATGATGTCGGATGACGGACAGGAAATCTGCAAGGAATGGGCGTTGTGCAAATCCGATTTTGTCACAGCCCCCGGGACGGCCGATGGCGGGGATCAGGCGCCATCTGGGCAACTGAACTGAGCCAGACCAGGCGGTGATTTGGCCGCAGGAGCCAAAACCAGATCAAACCCGATCCATAACCAAATGTGGATACGTGTTCGATTTGTCCAATCATTATCCCGGTTTGTCCATTCTGTCCAACTGCGAACAGGCGTATTCTTTCCGCAATGGAATGGTTCTTATTCCAATAAAAACCAACAACCGTGATCTTGTGAGGAAGCCGTCATGCATGTCCCTGTCGTCATTATCGGTTCCGGCCCCGCCGGTTTGCTTCTTTCCCATCTGTTGCATGTGCAGGGAATTGATTCCGTCATTCTGGAACGCAAAAGCCGCGACTATGTTGAAGGCCGCATCCGTGCCGGTGTTCTTGAAATGGGGACAGTCGACCTGATGAAACGGGTCGGGGTTGATGCCCGCATGAACAAGGAAGGCATCATTCACGGCGGCATCTATATCAGTGTGAACGGCAAGCGCACCCATGTGAATATGGAAGAGCTTACCGGTGGATCAACGGTGATGATCTATGGCCAGACCGAAGTCACCAAGGATCTGATCGCAGCGCGTCTTGCCCATGGTGGCGAAATCGTGTTCGAAGCCGAAGATGTCAGCCTGCATGACATTGATGGTGATGCGCCGCGTGTTCGATATGTCAAAGACGGCAATGAAGTAGAACTGCGGTGCGACTATATTGCCGCATGTGACGGGTTCCATGGTGTCGGCCGTAAGACCCTTCCGGGTGTTCAGGAATTCGAAAAGGTCTATCCGTTTGGCTGGCTTGGTGTTCTGGCCCATGCAAAGCCGGTGGCCGATGAACTGATCTATGCCAAGCATGACCGCGGTTTTGCGCTGTGTTCGATGCGTTCGGAAACGGTTGTGCGCCATTATGTTCAGGTGCCCAGCACCGATAAAATCGAAGACTGGTCCGATGACCGTTTCTGGGCCGAATTGCGCACCCGCCTTGGCGAAGAAGATGCCGAACTGGTCAATGAAGGCGAAGTGTTTGAAAAAAGCATCGCGCCGCTGCGCAGCTTTGTCGCCGAACCGATGCAGCATGGTCGCCTGTTCCTGGCGGGCGATGCCGCCCATATCGTGCCGCCGACCGGTGCCAAGGGGCTTAACCTTGCAGCCAGTGACGTGCACTACCTGTCCGAAGCCCTGATCGCGAAATACAAGAAAAACCGCGAAGACCTGCTTGCGACCTATTCCGATACCGCACTTGCACGCGTCTGGAAGGCAGAGCGGTTTTCCTGGTGGATGACCTCGATGCTGCATACTTTCGGGGATCAGAACGAATTTGACGGCCGCATTCGTGATGCCGAATTGCAATATATCCTGTCATCCAAGGCAGGATTGACCAACCTGTCGGAAAATTACGTCGGTTTGCCTTACTGATTGACGTAACGGGGATACCCACCCCCGTCGAAGAGTACCCACTCTTCATTTCCGCCCAGAAATTTCCGACAGGAACATGGAACGGCCCGCAGCCCACGCGGGCCGTTCTTTTTTTGGGCAGTTGGTACTCAACCGTTCCCGGTGCCGAAAACGATCATGAAATCGGTCTGGGCCGGGCAGGCAAAATCACCAATCGCATCGTCATAGGCAAAGCGATAGACATGCGTTGAGACCGGTGGGGCCAGATTGGTGACATAGGTCGAATTGTTTGCGCCAATAACACCGGTCGCTTGGTCACAGGTTTTCGATGATTTGTATGTCCCGGCACAGCAAAACAGATCCTGATTGCTGTCATTATTGACCTTGGCGTAGCTGCACGGGCTCATGCAGCCCTGATATTTGCCGTTGCTGGTGACCGTCAGGTCCCATTTGGCAGGCGCATCGCCCTTGTTATAGCCCTGTGGCAATTGCGAGCTGCTTTGACAGGTCTTTTCACTGTCAGTGATCCGGGCAAGAAAGACATCCGGGCCATATTTGCCGGCCCCGAGAATATTGGAATTTTCCGGCGGCACGGTATAGGTGCAATAGGTCGGCTTTGCCGGATAGCCGGTGACCGAAATGTTGTATCCGTCGACCGCCGAAATATCAAAATTGGTCGAACCTTCCGGGGAAGGGGCGCCGTTATTGATCGGGACGGCCTTGTGGGTGAATTCAATCTTGGTGGCATAGGGGGTTTCGCCTTTGCCATATCCGCCGGTTTCCACCCAGTCGTCACTTGCCGACTTTTTATAGGCCGTAACGGTAAAGCCATAGGATGTCAGACCGGCAAGCGGCGTTTGGGCGGGTGTCGTTCCATCCCCATCGACATAAAAGGTCGCACTTTCCCCCTTGGCAATTTCATAAAGATTGAGGTTGTTGGTGCAGTTGGAATTGTCCGGGTTGGCCGAAACCGTGCAATGTTCACCGATGCGGATCTGGGCGTATTGGGTATCGTTCTTGAAGGTGATCTTGCGTTTGGCGTAATCGACATTGGTCGGGTTTGTCGGGGCCTGATCAATCGCGGGCCAGGCAATTGCCCCCATCGCCAGGGTATAGACATTGGAATTTGCGACCGGCTTGTTGATCACAGCCCCCGGGCAGGTGGTTGTCGTGGCGATCTGGCCGTTTGTCAGGACCATGTTACAACCGTGCCAGGCCGCATTTGAATCCTGATAATAAAGGGTAAAGCTCGCATTCGTCGTTCCCGGCGCATAGTCGCCAAGGAAGGCTTGCTGGGTTGTGGCGTACAGATAATCGACCTGTGTGTCATTCTGATAGACATAGACCGGAAAACTGATCGCAGATCCCGGCAATTGCCACATCAGATAGCTGGTTGTTGTTGCCGCCGCATGGGCGTAGACCGGAAGGGAAAATGTCAGCAAAGCTGCACATAAAGTACCTTTGAAGGAACGCAAGAAACTTCTGAACATTGTTTAAGGCTTTCAATTACATGAATGATGGATTGAGAAGCGGTCGCATTCAGGACGTTTTGCCATGGCAATTGTGATGGCAGCACGCACATCAGGGCAATCGATATCGACCGGGTCGACAGGATCCCGGTGCCACTAAAACATCACAATTGAAGATGGAACCAAAGCCGGGCGGGGGCGTTTAGGGGGTGTTGCTGTTTTCAAAACAACAGGAGAAAACCATGGCGACCAAGACCGAGACGACTGCAGATACCGCAAAGCTTCAGGCCGATGTTGATGCCCTGCGCAATGATCTGGCCGAAATCACCAAAACCCTTAAGGCAATGGGTGGTGATGCGGCACAGACCAGAACACAGGCGGCCGCAGAACGCATTCGTGAAGTTTCCGGTCAGGCCCGTGAGCAGTTTGATCACGCACGCGGTGTGGCCGTGGATCAGGTTCGCGAGAACCCGCTGGCATCTGTTGCCGTGACCTTTGGCGTTGGCCTGCTTGTTGGCCGTCTGCTGCAGAAATGATTGATCAACTGACAGATAGTCTGGCTGATCTGGCAAGAGCCGCGGCACGCAAGTGCGCGGCTTTTGCCGCCATCGCGATTGTGATGTTGATCGGGGCCGGTTTTCTGCTTGCGGCGATCTATATGGCGCTTGCGGCATCGTTTGGTGCGATTGCTGCTGCCACTGCATTGGGTGGAACGCTGGTGACGCTGGGATTGATTGCACTTGCGATCATTCTGCAACGTGATCCGGGTGATGCGGTGGATCAGCCCGATGCCGATGCGCAGATGGCAACCGGGCGCAAATCCGAAGACGACATGCTGTTTGATCTTTTGTTGCATTCCGCAGTGACCGGTTACGCCACCGGACAGGGCAACAAGCCGCGCATGCAGACCGGGTTCGAACAGATCGTCGGCGATCTTGAAGCACTGGGCGTTTTTGATCGTCCGCCGGGGCGTGTGGATACGGCGCCGTCAGATGAAGATCACGATACAAAAATGGCGGGATAGCATCAGCTTCCCGCCATTTTAATTTCGATCGGGTCCCGGCCTATTCGCCGTGGAAATGCACCGTGCCGATATAGGGCAGGTTGCGGTTGTTCTGGGCATAATCGATGCCATAACCGACCACGAATTCGTCAGGAATATCAAAGCCGCAGAAATCAATCGGGATTTCGACTTCGCGGCGCGACGGCTTGTTCAGAAGCGTGCAGATTTCCAGACGGTTCGGATCGCGGGTTTTAAGCAACCGCACAACTTCCGACAGCGTATAGCCGGTATCAATGATGTCTTCGACCAGAAGCACATCCTTGCCACGGATCTGGCCATCCAGATCCTTGACGATGCGCACATTGCGCGAACTTTCCGTAGAGTCGCCATAAGATGATGCGACCATGAAGTCGACTTCGACCGGAACGGTCAGTTTGCGGGCCAGATCAGCGATGAAAACAAAAGAGCCCCGCAACAGTCCGACAACAATCAGTTTTTCCGTGTCTTTGAAGCTCTCGTTGATCTTGGCGGCAAGCGCGTCGATCTGGGTGGCAATTTCGTCCGCCGTGATCAGCGGCTTGACATCATAATCGGCCATAAATTCTGGTCCTGAAGCGTTGGGTTGTGATGTTTGGCTTGCTAGCACACGAAGGTCGCTATGACCAGCCTGTGAATGGTAACAGAAGTATAATCCCTTAGATTGCAAACAGATTATCGCGCCTTGGGCGAGGCAAATTGCGCCATTGCGCGGCAGAGGTGCGCCACGACGCAGGCAATGGAAAGCCACCCATCAAGATGTTGGCGAGACGAGGCTGTTTTCAATGGTTGAATGCGGGATAAGTGATTTGAGATTACGGCTGCGCACCAGGTTCAGGAAAGCCTGTGCGGCGGGTGGCAATGTGCGCCCTGATCGCCAGATCAAGCCGATCTGGCGCAACAGCACCGGGCTTTCAAGCGGCCGGAAAATAAGCGGTGAACGCCCCAGAACCGGCAAGGTCAGCGATGGCAGGGCGGTAATGCACAGACCTTGTGACACCAGCGCACCGGCGGTTGCCAGATGGGCAACTTCAAACCGCGGACGAAACAGGAAACTGTTTTGCGTACAGGCTGCATCAATGACGGCGCGCACACTTGTTTCACGCGACATGGCGACCATCGGCTGTGACAGGATTTCTTCCCACTTATATGTGCGTTCTTCCTGAAGAAAACTTCCGGGTGCCCCGACGGCGATGAACTTGTCACTCAGCAGGCGTTGAAAAGACAGATTGTCGCTGTCTTCGACCACATCGGCGGTAAAGCCGATATCGGCACGGCCCATTTCAACTTCGCGCAGCACGCCTTCTGAAAGCATGTCATTAAGCTGAACATCAACATTGGGATGGGCATCCATGAATTCGGCAATCAGCGGCGGCAACAGCCCGGCGGTTACCGATGGCAGTCCTGCAATCGTCAATTTGCCGCGCCGGGTATTGAGATAGGTATCAAATTCAGCCAGTGCGGAATCCGTGGTGTTCAGGATCCGTTCGGCGAGTCTGAGAAACATTTTGCCCTGATCGGTCAGCGCAACATTGCGCGTGTCACGGTCAAACAGGCGGGCCTGCGTGCGTTCTTCGATGCGGCTGATCTGGCGGCTTAATGTTGATCCGGAAATTCCAAGTCGTTGAGCTGCTTTGCGAAAACTGCCCGTTTCTGCCAAAAGACAGAATGATCGAATTTCGTCCGTATCAAGATTGATGCGTTTCATGCATCAATTATCTCACTATTTGATCTTCCTGCAATAAAAAAACTGAACCACACTTTCGGTCCGTCGAAAAAATCAACGTCAAAACAAATCGACGGAACGTCAAACATGCCGTTAAAGGCATAGGGAGGAATACATTATGAAATTCACGAAACTCGCCTTGGCGGGCGCGCTTGCCATTGGTCTTTCCGTACCTGCATTCGCACAGGACAAATTGCTGATCGGGTCAACGTCGGCATCATCATCGCATTACGGTTATTTCGTTTCTGTCGCCAAGCTGATCAATGATGCCGATAACGGTATCGAAGCATCGGTTGTCGAAACCGGGGCGACCATGGATAACCTGCGCCGTATCGAGCGCAACCAGATCGACCTTGGTCTGGTGACCACCAACGTCGCCCAGCACGCCTATTCCGGCAGCAAGGGTTTTGACGGCAAGGCGATGGAAAATCTGGGTCTGCTTTGGGTTTATACCGGCGCCCCGCAGAACGTTATCGTGCGCGAAGATGCCGGCATCAACAGCCTGGCCGAACTTGCCGGACAGCGTTTCAACCCGGGTATCAAGGGATCGGCAACCGAAAGCACGACCGAGGCGGTGTTTGCCGCACTTGATCTGTCATCGGATTATGTACGCGGATCGACCACCGATGTTGTCGACATGATCAAGGACAACCGTGTCAGCGGATATGTGAAATCCGGTGCGGGTCTTAAGCTCGATAGCTCTACCCTTGATATCGCGACCTTTACCCCGATCAAGGTGCTAAGCCTGACCGATGCGCAAAAACAGGCACTGATCGAAAAAATGCCTGACGTTTCGGTGGTGGATATCCCCGAAGGTGCGGCTGATGGCATTCCGGCCTATTCGACCTGGAGCTTTGGCGTCGGCGTCGGTGCATCGTCAAGCCTGTCCGAAGACGCGGCCTACAAGATCGTTGATGCCATCATGGCTGACAAAGAAGTGCAGGGCGCGGCAATGGCCAGTGTGAAGGGCGTCGATCTTGCCAAGCTGACGCTGCAATATGCCACCATTCCCCTGCATCCGGGTGCGGCGAAATGGTTCCGCGAACATGGATATGACATCCCCGCGAACCTTGACCCGGCCAAACAATAAGAAACCAGAATAACAGGGGGAAAACCGCCATGTCTGTGCGCATCCGCGACGGGTTTGCGTTGCTTGTTGGTATTTTTGTCTTTTACACCGCGGCGACGGGCCCGTTTGAAAGTCTTGTTCAAAGGGCGGTTTTCCTCGCACTTGTGACCTGTTTGGGGTTGTGTCTTTATCCGCTGGGCAAAGACACAAGCTGGCGAAAGCTGGGATTGGTTGTGGATCTTGTGCTTGCGGCGGTCACGGTTGGTGCCTGTGCCTATATTGTTGTGAACTACGACGAGATCATGACGACCCTGCCATGGGCGACCCGTCTTGATATGGTCCTGACCGTCGGGCTGGTTGTGACCGTTCTTGAAGTCGGTCGCCGTGCGGTCGGGGCAATTTTTCCTGCCCTTGTGATTGCCGGTCTGCTGTATGCGTTGCTGGGCAAATATATTCCCGGAAGTCTTGGCCATCGCGGGTTTGATGTTGAATTCGTTACCGAGACGATTTTCCTGGGTGATCTCGGGATCTGGGGCATGCTGACCGGGGTTGCCGCCACGGTGATTGCTGCCTTTGTCCTGTTCGGGGCTTTGTTGCTTCATACCGGTGGCGGGCAAAGCTTTATGGATCTGGCGATGCGCCTTGGCGGCCGGCAAAAAGGCGGCGCTGCGAAAATCGCGATTATTTCGAGCGGCCTGTTTGGCATGATTTCCGGATCGGCGGTGGCCAATGTTGCGACGACCGGCAATTTCACCATCCCGATGATGCGTCGTCTGGGCTATCCGGCACCCCTTGCCGCCGCGGTCGAGGCCGTGGCCTCAACCGGCGGGCAGATTGCCCCGCCGATCATGGGGGCGGCGGCCTTTGTCATGGCCGAAATTCTTGGCATTGCCTATGTCGATGTCATGATCGCGGCAATCATTCCGGCCATCCTTTTTTATCTTTCGGTGTTTGTGACCGTTCATATCGTCGCCACAAGACGCAATCTGAGCCTGGTGCCCGAAGACGAGCTTCCGGCATGGTCCGAAATTCTTGCCCTGCGCAAGGTGTTGCCGATCATTGCTGCCCTTGGTGGCCTTGCCATCGGGATATTTATGGGCCGATCGGTTGCGACATCGGCATTTTATGGCATGGCGGCGTTGCTGGTGGCTTTTGTCCTGACATCGGTCGGCCAGATACCGGTTGCCGAGATGGCAAAGCGGGTTCTGGACGGGGTGATTGATGCCGGCAAGGGTATGGTGATTATCGGTGTCTTGCTGGCCGGCGCGCAAATCCTTGTTTCCATGATCAACATGACCGGGATTGGTGTGACGCTCAGTTCCATGATCGTTGCGATTGCCGGTGATTCAACAGTTTTGGTGGCGGTGATTGTTGGTCTGGTGTGCCTGATCATGGGCATGGGACTTCCGACCACGGCGGCCTATGTGCTGGTTGCGGCGGTTCTGGCCCCGGCGATGACAGCGGTCGGGATCGAACCGCTTACCGCACATCTGTTTGTCTTCTATTTCGCGACCATTTCGGTCATCACGCCACCGGTCTGTGTCGCGGTATTTGTCGGGGCCGGGATCGCGCAGACCAACTGGCTTCCCGCCGCGTTTGAAGCGGTGCGTCTTGGCGCGCTGACCTATGTCGTGCCGTTCATGTTGCTGCTGTATCCCGGCATGACTGGCGGCGGTGGCGTCATGGCGGTGACCAACGCCATTTTGTCCGGGCTTGTTCTTGTCGTGGCGATTCCGGCCTTGCTGGGCGGGCAGCCGTTGCTGGGGCGGGTATGGCTTGATCGCGGGATGCTGGTGATTGTGATTGCCATTGCATTGTGGCCGGCCTTCCTGACGCCGGTGATTGCCGCGGGCCTGCTGGGCGGGTTGCTGTTTTGGGGGCGTGATGCCCGTCGTGCCGCGATGGAGGGTGGACAATGAAGACCATCCGCATCGGAACCGGTGCCGGTTTTTCCGGCGACCGCATCGAACCGGCTGTCGATCTGGCCGAGCGTGGCGATATTGATTATCTGGTTTTTGAATGTCTGGCTGAACGGACCATCGCGCTGGCGCAACAGGCAAAAATGCACGATCCCGATGGCGGGTTTGATCCGTTGCTTGAACGGCGCATGCGCGCGGTTCTGCCGATCTGCCATAAAAAGGCGATCCGGGTGATTTCCAATATGGGGGCGGCAAACCCGGTGGCCGCGGCACGGCGCACGGTCGATATCGCGTGCGAACTCGGCCTTTCGGGCTTGAAGGTCGCGGCAGTTGTTGGTGATGACGTTCTTGATATCCTGTCACCCGACCAGTTTCGCATTGATGAGGCCGGTTGCACCCTGGCCGGTTTTGAAAAACAGGTGGTGTCGGCCAATGCCTATCTCGGGGCCGGGGGAATTGTTGATGCGCTGGCGGCCGGGGCGGATGTCGTTCTGACCGGTCGTGCGGCCGATCCGGCGATGTTTCTGGCGCCACAGATTTTTGAATTTGGCTGGCAGATGGATGATTGGAACCGGCTTGGGCGCGGGACGCTTGTTGGTCATCTTCTGGAATGTGGCGGCCAAATCACCGGGGGCTATTTTGCCGATCCCGGGATCAAGGATGTGCCGGATCTGGCCCGGCTGGGCTTCCCGATTGCCGAGGTTGCCGAAGACGGAAATGCCGTCATTACCAAACTTGCCGATACGGGCGGTTTTGTGACGGCGGCAACCTGCAAGGAACAGCTTCTTTACGAAGTTCATGATCCGAAACGCTATATCCAGCCCGATGTGGTTGCCGATTTTTCCAACGTCGAGATTGCCGAAATCGGACCGGACCGGGTTGCGATTACCGGCGGTGACGGATCGGCGCGTACCGGCACGCTCAAGGTATCGATCGGCTATGTCGATTCCTGTGTCGGTGAAGGTCAGATTTCATATGCTGGTCCCGGTGCCGAAGCCCGCGGGCGTCTTGCCCTTGATATCCTGCATCAACGGCTTTTGCTTGCCGGGATCGCGCATGAAGAAGTCAGGGGGGAGCTGATCGGGGTGAATTCGGTGTTTCAGGACGCCAAATCAGGGCCATCAGAACCGGCGGAAGTGCGCCTGCGTTTTGTGGTGCGAACCCGTGATCTTGCCACTGCCGCACGGATCGGCGAGGAAGTCGAAAGCCTGTATCTTAACGGGCCGGCCGGTGGTGGCGGGGTGACCAAATCCAAACGGGAAATCGTTGCGATCGTATCGGGACTTCTGCCCGAAGGCCAGGTGCGCACGCAGTTTGAAATGATGGAGGCCTGATGTTGCAGTTACGCGATATTGCGCATTCGCGCACCGGGGACAAAGGCAACATTTCCAATGTGTCGGTGATTGCCTATCACCCTGAAGACTGGCCGCTTCTGATCGATCAGGTCACGGCAGAACGGGTGCGCGCGCATTTTGGCACAATGATTTCGGGCAAGGTCATCCGTTATGAATTGCCACAGATCGGGGCCCTTAATTTCGTGATGCACGATGCGCTTGGCGGCGGAGTGACAAGGTCACTGGCACTTGATCCGCATGGCAAATGTCTAAGCTCTTTGATCCTGTCGCTGCCGATCAACAAGGCCGGGGCATAGGGCATCAAACACCGCCGGGTCAAACAGGCAACAAACAAAAAGGGTGGCGTGATTGCCACCCTTGGGTCATCGGTGATTTGGTTGCTTTTGCCCGGAATTTTCCGGTGTTTCCCGGTATTTCCCGGTGTTTTTCAGTCCGGGTGCGCTTGATCAGGTGGCCTTGAAAATGACCGGGCTGTCGCCTTCGTGCCATTGATCATATTTGGTCATGGCCCGTTCAAAAAAGGACGAGGCCAGAAAATCATCCAGCCAGCGTTGGACATGTACAAACGGCATGGCATCAAACGCATCCGGGTCGGTATTGGCGAACTGGCGGATAAAGGGTGCAATGGCAAAATCGGCCAGGGCCGGGCGCGACCCGAACAGGTATTTGCCAACCGCAAGCCGCCCGTCCAGACGATTAAGGATCTTTTCCGCATCCCGGCGATGTTCGGCGGGATCGGCATCCTCGTAGCGGGTGTGGTATTTGTAACGATCAAGATGATGCTTGAACGGCCCGTCATTTTGCGCAATCAGCGCCAGCATGTCTTCAAGCGTGCCGCTTTCGGGGCTTAGCCAATTAAGCGGATCGTTTTCTGCAAGCGCCCAGACCATGATTTCAAGGCTTTCATCAATCACCGACCCGTCAGGAAGGATCAGGACCGGCACCGTTGCCTTGGGCGAAGCATCGATCATGCTTTGCGGCTTGTCGCGCAGAACCACTTCGCGCAGTTCGACATCAATTTCCGCTGCCAGAAGCGACATCCGTGCCCGCATCGCATAGGGGCAGCGCCGGAAACTGTAAAGGATCGGGCGTTCGGGCGATGCGGTGGCGCCATGGTCGGTATCGTTCCCGGTCGATGCGTCATCGCGTGGCGGGATCGACGGACCGTCAGCAGACGGCATAAGGTCGGTGGTGTGATCAATTTCGGGCATATAACCGGATTAAACGGTGCGGGGGGTGAATGCAATGTCATTTGCAATGTCGTCGGTAATATCATCGCAATATCATTTAGGGAAAATCGGTCAAATCGCGGTTTTTTGATGCTGCGGGCTTGATTTCCGGGGGCAGTTTGTGAAAGGACAGTGCACCAGTTTTACGCACAGAGACAGGAAATGGGGCAGACGCCAAGGCGTCTATGCGATATCCTGTGATCTGAGAGATTAAAGCCGATTGGAAAGAACAAGGGGCAAGTCCTATGACACCGACCGAAATCGCGCGCGTTACCGATTATCTGCGCCGCACCTTTGACAATAACCAGATCGCGATTGATGCGCCGAAGAAAAAAGGCCATCCGATCGAGATGCGTATTGGCGATGAGTTCGTCGGCGTCGTGCATCGTGACGAGGACGAAGGCGAAGTCAGCTATTCGCTTAATCTGGTCATTCTTGAAGAAGACCTGCCGCCGGCACCGTGATCGGTCCTGTTATTGCAGGAAAATAAAAACGCCCCGGGCCTTGTTTCCCGGGGCGTTTTTTTTGGGGCACTCGTATTTATGGTTTGGCATCATTTGGCGCGACTTTTGGGCGTTTGAATATGATCATTTTGAAGATTGTAATGATCGGTTTGTTTCCCTGGAGACATCCCGGCGGTTCAGAAGTCTGAAATTCATCAATTCCGACAAATTCCCAGCCTTTTCCGGCCTCCCGATTTATAATTGTTTGATACTCAGCTACAGCTTGAGCTCGGTTTTCTTTCTTGCCGATTGCAATGACCGTAGGTCCCGCAACACATTGATATTCGAATTGAACTTGATCGGTCATAGTCGATTCTTTCGTTTCATACGGAAAGGTTAATTCAACTATGGGTAGTCTATTCCGCCGTTTGGATACTTGCAACGACCTAAACGATCGATGGTTTTTTTTAGTGCAATGCTGAAGGGAAACTTTCGAAATGCAGTTGCAGCATAATTCGAGCAGCTAGGTTCGAACCTGCATTTCATCCTAACACTTTTGGGGGCAATCAGTTGGTACATCCTGATTGCCCCCAATGCCAAGTAACTCAGAGGGTTGAGTATTTTCATACTTTGTTACCGTCAGGTTTTCTATTGCAGCCTAAGCCGCTGTTTTGGCATCTTCGGATTTGATGACCTTGTGGTTGTCTTCATTCATGCCAAGTTTCCAATAGCTTGAAATATAAAGATCATCCTTGCCAAGGCCGCATTCTTCGCGGAAGTAGCTGCGCAGTTCCTTCATTGCGGTGAATTCACATGCCGCCCAGACCGACGGGCGTCCATCGCCCCAGGGAAGCTTTTTGACCACATTAACAAGGGCGTTGCTGACTTCGCCCGGACGCGGATTGATCACCCATTCGATGGTGATGTTGTCGGGCTTGGCAAGGGGCTGAATATCGGCTTCCGAGCGTACTTCGATCACCGCATAGCCACGTGCATCGGCCCCCAGCGTTTCGAGATTGACCGAAACCGCGGGAAGGGCCGTCATATCCCCGACAATCAGGAACCAGTCGGCATCCGGATCAACCAGCTTTTTCGGGCCGGGACCGCCGACCGTGATCACATCGCCGGGCTTGCAATTGACCGCCCAGTTCGATGCCGGGCCACCATGGTCATTGTGATCGGACCCATCGCCATGCATGACGAAATCAAGATCGATCTCGCGGCCCTGATCGGTCTTGCGGTCATGACGCACGGTGTAGGTCCGGCGCAATACCCGGTCCTTGTCATCGCCATCAATCGGAAAGATCAGTTTGACATAGGCGCTTTCCTGATCTTCGGGAAAGCTTGCCATGCCGTCGCCGCCAAGGGTAACGCGCAGCATATTGGGGGTGACTTGCTTTTTTGCGATCACGACAAGATCGCGTGGGGCAGGTCTGTTCATGAGAAACTCCTAAGTCCTTTGGTGCGGTTTGTTTTTTTGCACCATGTCCTATCCGCAGGGATCAAGGTTATCAGCCATAAGATTGGCGATTTCGACAAAATCCCTGATTTGTTGGGGGGTAAGACCGCGTGTCATTCGGGTTCTGACATCTTGCTCGACCGTGCGGAATGCTTCCATGCGGGTCTCGCCTGCGGCTGTCAAATGCAGTGTCTGGCTGCGTCGGTCGATCGGGTGCGGGCGGCGTTCAATCAGCCCGTCATTTTCAAGTTCTTTCAAAAGCCGCGTGATGCGGCCTTTGTCCTGACCGGATTTTTCGGCCATTTGCTGGGCGGTGATGCCCGGAATGCGGATGATCCATTTCATCACGCGTTTGTGCGAAATCGGCATCGGCATATCGGCATCGACCATCGCATTCATCAGGCTGCGTTTATAGGCGTGAACAAGCCGATGCAGGGTTTCACCCGGGACATGTGCCTTGTCCGATGCCTGGTCTTGTGCCTGATCCTGTTCGATCATGATCTTTCTCGCTTTATCACACATTCGCGGCAATCAGGCCGGTACGAAGGGCATGGCGACGCCCTTCGCAAATCAGGGCCGATGCCAGGGCCGCACCACTTGCCACCATCATGATGGTATCAAGCTCAAACCCGCCGCCGGTGCCAATCAGGATCGCGGCCAGTGCCGCACCCACCGATTGCCCGGTCAGGCGCGCGGTCGATAACATGCCGCTGGCCCCGCCGGAACGATCACGCGGTGCCGATGTCAGCATCAGGCGGTTATTGGGCGCCTGAAACAGCCCGAACCCGATCCCGCACAGGGCAAGCGCGCCGATAATCCCGGCATAGCTTCCGCCTTCCGGTACAAAGGTAATGGCATAAAGCCCGATCGCAAACACCATCATGCCAAGCCCGGTCAGACGGATTGGCGAATATTTATCGGCCAGCCGTCCGGCAACCGGGGCGGCAACCGCGGTGGCAAGCGGCCAGGGCGTCATCAAAAGTCCGGTGACGGTCGCGCTATAACCCAGCACGTCATGGAAATAGAATGGCAGGGTAACGAACGCAATCATCTGCGCACAGAAACCGCAAATCGATGATCCGATGGAACAGGCAAAAACCGGCAGTTTCAAAAGATCAAGCGGCAACATCGGCCGGTCCTTGGACAATTGACGCCGCACCAGAAACGCACCGGCAATGATCGCAATGGCAAATTGCGCGGTGATCAGGGCCGGGTCATTTTCGGTGCCGACATTGCCAAGGGCCGAAATCAACCCGCCAAAGGTCAGCACATTCAAAAACGCGCTGATGAAATCAAACCGGGTGCGGCTTGGCGCGTTAAAGGGCAGGGTGAAATAACCGACAATGATCGCCAGGATCGAAATCGGCACATTGATCAAAAACAGCCAATGCCAGCTTGCAACCGCCAGAATGGCCGATGCGATGGTCGGGCCGCCTGCGGCCGACACAGATACCGTCATGGCGATCCAGCCAATGGCACGGCCAAGCTTGGCCTGCGGGAAGATATGGCGCATGACCGCGCCATTAATGCTCATCAATGCGGCACCACCAAGACCCTGCAACACGCGCGCAGCAGTCAGAAACTCGATATTCGGGGCCATGGCACACAGGAATGATGCAATTCCGAAAATCGCAATACCGCTCAGATAAACCTTGCGAAAACCGATGGCCTCGCCAAGGGCGGCCAACGGCAATAAGGAAACAACAATCGCCAGCTGATAGGCGGTGACAACCCAGATGGCATGGGCGGGCGAAACGCCCTGATCCTGCGCAATGATCGGAAGGGCGACATTCATGATCGTGCCGTCAAGCACGGCCATCATGATGGTCAGCAACACCGCCATTGCGGCAAATCCGGCCCGCGGGCTTGGCAATCCGTCCGGGTAAATGGTGGTCGAAATCTTCATGGGGCGATTTCTCTTTCAGTCTTCTTGGCAACGCAGAACGGCTCGTCCCGAACGGACGACAAAGCACTGCGCAATTCGGTGACACGCGAGGGGTGCGGGGCGGACACAGAAGTCGGGGATGGGGGCGAAAGGCTTCAGTATCCGTGATCTTAATTGGTTGACTATATCAACTACATGAAGATGGTTGATTGTGTCAACTATATTTTGAGGCCTGCACTTCCGGGTAGTTCCGATCCGCGCCATTGGGGCGTAACATCAAGGAAATGAACAGGGAGGACAGAATATGAAAACCGCAATGATGCTTGCTATCACAGCAATGATTGCGCTTGGCGCACACCCCGCGCCAGTACAAGCCGGATCAGAACCGACAATCGTTGATCAACAGATCGAACATGGCGGCGGCTGCCGCAAAAGCTCCCCACCCGGTCAGTGTTGCCACATGGATCGCAAGGCCGGGACGGTGCATTGTCACTAATAGTTAGTGTTTACAATGAATATAATTGAATGTTAATTCAACTATTGGTGTTATATTTCTTATATCTCAATTTTGAGGTGTGTGGTGGAGAAAGTAACTTTCACAATTTACTTGGCGAAAGAGGGCCAAGAGCACTTCGAGGAAATTTTAACCGATAGCGCTAGGGAAAAACTCGGACGACGCGGGTTGTTCGTTCACAACTTACCGGAATTTGGGGATGGAGGGCGCTTGTTTGTATTTTCCGGCGATGAGCAAGTCCCCCTTTGGTACAGGAGGCTTGAACGGCACTTTGATTTAGCCTTCAAGGTGGGAACTAAGTCCACCAGCGCAATCCTGATGTTCAGAAAAGAAAGAAGGATCTTTGCTTGTCCATTTGCTTTCGGCTGGATGTATTTGAATGATCGTCGACTAGAAGCTGACTTCGGTTTACGTGCTGCAATTAATGCGTTGGATGACAAAAGGCTGCAACAAATAGAAAGGGCAAACTTGAGTGATGCAATTCGGGGTGTAGAACTGTCGCCTTTTAAAAGAGATTTGAGTTCTTTTGGGTTAGAAGCAGCGCTTAATCTTGTTCGACGAGTTGGTGGAGATGCGCAGGAAGATAGCACTGCAGAAACTATGCTTGGTGCGCAATCTCTCAAGATCACAGGTGATTTCGATCTTGAAAATCTTCCAGAGTTAGCAAGTGAGGCTTTGGGCCTATTCACATCGGAGTTTTATAAAGACACTAGCTTTGTAGCGTTGGATGTAATTCGGCCGATTAGAGATCGGGCTTTGGTTGATAAATTAGATTTGCTGGCATTGGAACGAATTAAGGAAGGCCACGAAGACTTCGAATTTGGTCTTCCAGTCGCTTTGGCTGATGAGTCGGTAATGTATAGTTTTCAGGGACCCGGATTGCGAGGAGGTTTTCCTGATCTTAATCTAACTGATTATCTAAACGCTCTAGGTGAAAAAATCGAAGAGATCACCCCCGATACCCTAAAAAAGCACAAGGTGATTGCTTCTTTTCAAGAAGCCGATCGCCCAGATCGGACTTGGTCTGCGCGACAATCTTTAGTGGGTACGTTAGTTCATGGGGACGGTTTGTACGCGCTTAACGAAGGAGAATGGTACAGGATTGACCAAGCTTTTAGAGATACTGTCATCAATTCATTTGAACAATCGTGTGCTGAATGGGACGGTTTTCCTAAACCACGACCGCTTGCTAAGCAGTTTCAAGAGAATGGAGACGGAGTATATGAATCTGAGGGGCAGTACAACCGTTCAGTAGGCAAAGCATTGGGATACTTGGTATTCGATACTGTGATGATAAAAGTTCCAGATGTACCAAACTCAGGTTTTGAAGTTTGTGACTTGCTTGACCTGCAGAATAAGAGACTGATTCATGTTAAGAAAAACTCTCGTAGATCCAGTGTGTTGAGCCACTTTTTCAAACAAGGCTCAAATTCTGCACGGAACATAAAATGTTACCCGTTAGTAAGGGAGAAAATGGCTGAATATGTTGGAAGCCAATATTCTCAAGAGCAGGCGGACGAACTTCGCAACTCCTTTGATAACAATTTGAACGACTGGACAGTGGAATATTGGATAGCGGATAGGCCTAGAGCCAATGGTCTCTTCGATATTCCGTTTTTCAGTAAAGCGTCATTCAGCGAAGAGCGAAGAAGTATGCAATCGATGAGTTACAATGTTTGCATTCGCTTTATACCGCTGCATTAAATTTCATAAAACACCCACTCAACAAATACCCACCTGTAGGTGCCTCCCAATCAATCATTTCGCCGAGGCAATAGGTGCCGGGGCGTTTGATGAGTTGGAAGTTGTCATCGAGTTCTTCCCAAGCGACACCACCGGCGGTGCTGATGGCCTCGTCGATTGGGCGGGGCTTTTTGATTTTGAGGGGGAGGTTTTTGATCGCGGTGGCCAGTTTGGCCGGATCGTTTTGAATGTCGCGCGGGGTGACTTCGAAAATCAGGGCGGTTTTGGTGGCATCAAGGCCGAGTGTTTTGCGCAAATGATTGCCAAGCGAGTTCTTGCCGCGTGGTTTGGCAAGGCGGGTGGTGACGTCATCAAGTGTTCTGTCGGGGCAGAGGTCGAGCGTCAGGGTGCCGGTCCCGGTTTCAAGCCACTGGTCGCGAAGCGTTGCAGATATGGCATAAACCGCACTGCCTTCGATCCCGGTTTTGGAAATCACGAACTCGCCGCGCACGGTCTGGGTGCCGCAGGTCAGCGTCACGGCCTTGACCGGTGATCCGGCACATTTGTCGATCAGATGATCCGTCCAGTCGATGTCAAAGCCGCAATTGGCCGGTTTGAACGGATTGCATTTGATCCCGGCATTCATCAGGATTTCCATCCATTTGCCGTCCGATCCCAACCGTTTCCAGCTTCCGCCACCAAGCGCAAGGATGGTGATATCGGCATCTGCCGTCACGTCGCCATCAGGGGTTTTGAAAACCGCCTGACCGGCATCGTTCCAGCCGGTCCAGTAATGGCGGTAATGGATCACGCAGCCCAACCCATCAAGGCGTCGCAACCAGGCACGCAAAAGCGGACTTGCCTTCATCGCGGTCGGAAAGACCCGGCCAGATGAGCCAACAAAGGTTTCAACACCAAGCCCCGCGCACCAGTCGCGGATTTGGGTGGGGCCGAATTTGCGCAAATGCGGTTCAAGGCGGGCGCGCGATGCGCCATAGCGGGTCAGGAAAGTTTCCAGATCCTCGCCATGGGTGATGTTAAGTCCCGATTTCCCCGCCATCAGGAATTTGCGCCCGGCACTTGGCATGCCTTCATAGATCGTTACCGCATAACCGTCACCCGCAAGCCGTTCTGCGGCCATCAGGCCAGCCGGACCGGCACCGATCACCATGGCGGTTTTGCCATTCGGGGCTGGTTTTACGGGGGTGTTGGCTGTGGTCATGATCGGCCTTGTGATGCGATGCGGTTCTGTTGGGCGGTTTTAGCTTCTTTGGCGGGGATTGGCAATTTGTGCTGATGGATCCTGTGGTGCTGGTGGTGAGAGGCCCGCGCCGTTGCAGGGGCCACGTAGGGCGGGGCAAAACGCAAGGGGGCGGGACACTGCTAGTATCGAGCAGTCTCAACCGCATATGGGGATGCGGTCGCAGGGATTTCTCGCCTGTATCAGGTGATGATGAAATATCATTTCATGAATTGCGGGTTGTTGGGTGAATTCGACCCTTTTTGTCGCGGTTTGCGCCAAACATTGGCAATTTGTCGGCATTTCGGATAACAAAAAATCAGAAGAGGCAAACAAACCAAAAGACGACCAACAGGAGGAAACATGCGTTCTTACGATCTGGTGAAGGGGATCGGCGCGATTACCCGTCGTTCCATGCTGGCAACCGCACTTGGCGCCATTGCATTTGGCGCGGTGTCATTCGGGCAGGGGGCTGCGCAGGCGGCCGAGAAAATCAATATTGCTGCACTGACCTTTGTTTCAAGCTCGCCACTGTTCATCGCCAAGGAAAAGGGCTATTTCGCGGACGAGGGGCTTGATGCGGAAATCACGTTCTTCCGCGCTGCACAGCCGGTTGCCGTTGCGATTGCATCGGGCGATGCCGATTTTGGCGTTACGGCCTTCACCGGCGGGTTCTTTAACCTGGCGGGCAAAGGCGCGCTTAAGGTGATTGGCGCACAGCTTCATGAAGATCCGGGCTATGACGGGTCGGCGATCCTTGCATCCAATGCCGCCTATGAAGCCGGTTTGACGTCGGTTGACAAGCTGGGCGGGCACAGCTTTGCCCTGTCGCAGGTTGGGTCAAGTTTCCATTACATGATCGGCAATGTTGCGGAAAAGGCCGGCGTTGATATCGACAGTATGGAGCTGAAGCCGCTGCAATCGGTTCCGAACATGATCGGGGCGCTTAAAAGCGGGCAGGTCGACAGCATGATCATCGTACCGCACATTGCCAAGCCGCTGGCAAATGCCGGTGCGGCCCATATCATCGGCTGGGTAAAGGATTATGTGCCTTATCAGGTTGGTGGTCTTTTCACGTCGACCAAGAATGTCGAAGAACGCCGTGACGTGGTCGAGAAATTCGTGCGCGCCTATCAGAAAGGTGTGGCTGATTACCGTGCGGGCCTTCTGGCGACCGATGCGGATGGCAAGCTGATTGAAAGCGATACCACGAACGAAATCCTCGAAATCGTTCACAAATATGTCTATGCCGATGACCCGGCCGAGAAGGCCTATCCGAAAATCCGCAATGGCGCGATGTTCATCACCGAGGAAGGCAAGCTTGATGTCGAAGACGTCAAGGCACAGGTCAAATGGTATCAGGAGCGCGGCTATGTTTCCGAAAGTGCCGATCCAGATACCTTCATCGATACCAGCTTCATCGCGCCGCTTGGCCAGTAAGCGGATGTGATTTCAAACCGGGCCGGAACTGTTGCGTTCGGCCCGGTTGTCTTTGGGACGCCTGTTTTCCCGAATTGCCACCACGAATGTTAATTATCCAAAGAGTTGGCCATGCGGCTTACCATCAAAAATGTCAGCCATCGCTATGATCAGGTCGAAGCATTGCGCGACATTGATCTGACGATTGAACCGGGCGAGGTCGTTGCCCTGATCGGGCCTTCGGGCTGCGGGAAATCAACGCTTTTGTCGATCATTGGCGGGATGCTCAAACCCAGTTCCGGTGACGTCCTGATTGATGATCAGGCCAAACCCGACGGGTGCCTTAACCCGCTGACATATGTGTTTCAGGATTTCGCATTGCTGCCCTGGCGCACGGTTGCGGGCAATATCAGTCTGGTGCTTGAAGACCATCCATTGTCCAAAGCCGAACGGGATGCCCGGATCGAAGAAGTTCTGACGCAAACCAATCTGTCGGATTTCCGCGATGCTTATCCCAAACAGCTGTCTGGTGGCATGAAGCAACGCGTGGGTATTGCCCGTGCCCTTGCGGTGCGCCCGGCGGTGCTGTTGATGGATGAACCACTATCGGCCCTTGATGCGCAGACCCGCATTCTGTTGCTTGATGAATTTTCCGATCTGTTTGCGCGCACCGGCATGACCGCGGTTTATGTCACCCACAACCTGAACGAGGCGGTGCGTCTGGCCCATCGGGTGGTGGCACTGCGCCGCCGTCCGGGCACGATCAAGGAAATCCACAGCATCGATATCCCGATCAGTGATCGCACTGAGGGCATGGCCGAACTTGTTGCCCATGAACAGGCCCTTTGGAACCTGATCCGGGATGAGGCGATTGCCGCGGACAAGGAGCTTGAAAATGTCGCGTGAGGTCGCAAACATCACTTCTGATGGCGCGGATAACAAGGTCCGTTTTCGCGCCACCGGCTTTAATCCCAAGGCCAACCCGGTTGCCGCATGGGCAAGCTTTATGGTGGTGATTGCCCTTTGGCAATTGGGATCAAGCACCGGGTTTATTTCCGAACTGGCAATGCCAAGCCCGGTCGCGGTGGCCCAGGCACTTTGGCAATTGATTGTGTCGGGTGATCTTTGGCGCCATCTGGCGGCATCGCTTCAGCGTCTTGTGGGCGGCTGGGTGATGGGGACGGTTGCGGGGCTGATCGTCGGTTTTCTGGTCGGCATGTTTACCTGGGCGCGTTCGCCCGGTGTGGCATTGGTATCCGCCCTGTTCCCGATCCCGAAAATCGCGCTTTTACCGCTGTTTATCATCTGGTTTGGCATTGGCGAGCCGTCAAAGTTTGCCACCATTGCCTTTGGCGTGTTTTTCCCGACCGTGATCAACACCTTTGGCGGGGTCGATAACGTCCAGCGTAACCTGATCCGCATGGGGCAAAGCTTTGACATGCCGATGTGGTCGGTGATCCGCAAGATCATCCTGCCCGGTGCATTGCCAACCATCCTGTCGGGGTTTCGTATTTCATCCTCGATCGCGATTATCCTTCTGATCGCAGCCGAGATGATTGGGGCACAATACGGGATTGGTGCACTTATTCTTGCGGCAGGCAACCTGTATCAAACCGATCAGCTGATTGCCGGTGTGGTGGTTTTGTCGCTGTTGGGATTGTGCGTATCCTGGTTGCTGGGGCGGCTGGATCGCTGGTTGCTTGGCTGGCGCTAGGTTCTTCACAAAACACAGAAAAGCCGGGCAATTGTGACGATTGTCCGGCTTTTTTTATCTGTGATCGGCCCGGAACCTGGCCGGCGGCATGCCAGCCTTTTTGGCAAAGAAACGGGAAAAATATCCGGCATCGCGAAAGCCGAGTTCGGCGGCGATTTGCTGAACCGCGATGTCGGTATAGATCAGGGTGCGCTTGGCCTCCAGCATCAGGCGGTTTTGCAATACCTCGCTTGCGGTCATGCCATAGATATCCTTGGCAATGCGATTGAGCTGGGTGGTGGTGACGCCGATTTCGCGGGCATAGAATTCAAGCGGCTTGTGATGTTTGTAAAACCGTTCAACCAGCATCTGGAATTTGCGAAATTTCGCGGTTTTCTGTTCCTGACGCGACAGATGGGCCGGATCACCTTGTGGCGCGATCCGCCCGACATCAAGCAACAGCAATCCCAGAATATGACGAAGCGCAAACAGACGCCCGGTATTGTGGCTGTAATATTCGCGCGCCAACTGTGAAATCAGGAAATCAACCGGCCCGGATGGCTGGCTCTGATCGGGGTCAAGATTGGTATCAACACAGATCGCCTGATCAAGCCGGGCAAGCAATTTGGGGGCCGGGGCCAGAATTTCCTGAAGATGATGATCGGTCAGGGAAATGACCCAGCCATCAATATCATCACTGAATTTGAAACCATGCACCGTGCCCGGCGGGACAGTAATCAGCTGCCCGGCCTGCATGGTCAGGTTCTGGTCATCAAAGCTGATTTCGGCTGTGCCCCGGGTGATGTAAAGCAACTGAAACAGGTTGGTATGACGGTGCGGCTTGATGTGCAAATCATGCAGGCGCGACCGTTCCGGGATGCTTTCAAGATGAAAGAATTCCGGTTCGGTGATCGGTTGCTGTGCGCTGGTTTCCGCGCCATCGGGAAAATCATCGGCGAAACCATCGGACACATCCCGATCAAACGCGTCGATTGGCGAGTGTGCGCGATGGGCGTCGCGTTCGCCATACAGTTTGTAGATCGGGATGCTGTTGCGCATAGGGTTCCTGATGGGTTCGATCGGGCTTGGAGGCAGTTTATCCGTTTTAAGACAGGACCAAAATACCCAAAAGAAAAGCCCGCCACAGGGGAGTGGCGGGCTTTTATGATCAGCTTTGTTTCGGCTATCCGCCCAGTATCGAGGGGACGAACAATGTCAGGACCGGCACAAAGATCAAAAGCAGAATACGAATGATCTCGGCCCCGAAGAACGGCATCACCCCGCGGAAGGTCTGGCTCATGGGGACACCCTTGGCCAGCGCGTTGATGATAAAGACGTTCAGTCCGACCGGCGGGGTTATCAACCCCAGCTCCACGACAATGAGTGCAAGGATACCGAACCAGATTTTAAGGTCCTCGGTCCCCATGCCATAGGCCGCGGTCGCCGCCGTTGCCCAGTCGCCACCATTGATATCAACAAGGGCAGGCCAGAAGAACGGGATCACAACCACAATCATGGAAAGACTTTCCATGAAGCATCCAAGCAAGATCAGCGCCATCAGCATCAGAACCATGATCAGCCACGGGTCAAGACCACTGGTTGCGGCTGCTTCTGCCATATAGGCCGGAAGGTTCGCACGGCTGAAAAAGCCCTTGAGGATTTCCGCACCCAGCAGGATGAAGAAAATCATCGAAGACGTAATCGCCGTATCCTTAAGCGATTGACGCAGGCCTTCCCATGACAGGCCGCCTTTGCCTTTCCAGCGCATATAGGTGCCGTAAACCAGGATCGCGAACACCCCCACACCGGCGGCCGGGGTCGGCGTGAACAGACCGGCACCAAGACCCAGAATGATTGATCCGAAAATCACCATCACCGGGATCAGACGCAGCAACGCTTCCTTGCGTTCGGCGGGCGGCATCGGTTCGGGTTTCGGGGCCAGCGACGGGTTCAGGCGGACCTGAATAGCGATCACGGCCATAAAGAACACAACGGCAATCAAACCCGGAATGATCGCGGCCTGGAACATCTGAATGATCGATGCTTCGACCGTGACGGCATAAATCACCAATGCGACCGATGGCGGGATCAGAATGCCAAGCGTTCCGCCAGCTGCCAGCGTACCGGTTGCCAGCCGCGGCGAATATTTCAGACGATCAAGTTCCGGAAGGGCAACCTTGCCCATGGTCGATGCGGTGGCAAGCGATGATCCGCATACCGCACCAAAGCCGGCACAGGCACCAATGGCTGCCATGGCAACACCACCACGGAACCGGCCCAGAATGGCATTCACCCCCTGGAACAGGTCGCGTGACAGATTGGCCTGACTTGCCAGATATCCCATCAGAACAAACAGCGGAACGACCGACAATTCATAGTTCGACACAATCCCGTACAGCAGCGATTTGAACTGCTGAAGATAGGGGTCGAAACGCAGGAACGGGAAAAACAGGCTCAGCACATAGTTGCCGCCAATGCCAACGCCAACCATGGCAAGGCCGACGGGAACACGCAAAGCCAGAACGAAAAAGAGAACAGCAAGGCCACCAAGGCCGATCAATTCGCGCTCAGACATCGGCCTCTCTTTCGAAAATCTGACTTCCGGCAATAGCCGCCCACAGGAACATCGAAATGATGCCCGGGACATAGAACGGCCAGATGGTCCAGCCGAGAATTGCCGAAAGGGTATTGTCGCCACGAACCTCGATCAGGCCATTGACCATCATATAACCAAGGAACAGCGCCAGTCCGGTCATGAGAATGCTTGAAACCACGTCAATTACGCGGGCAAACCCGTCCGGGAACATTTTGATGAACACATCAACGGCAACGTGACCGCGATGTGCCTGGCAGTAGGGGAAGAACATCAGGGCAGCCGAGCTGACAATCATGCTGACGAAATCTTCATAGCCGATAATGGCCGGAAAGTTGGCGTCAAACAGCCGGGCGATCTTGTCCAGACCAAAGGCGGTAACGTTGACAATCGTTACAACGGCAATCAGCAGGGCAAGCAGGCCACCGATAACGGCGAACCATGATGCAGCCTTGTAGAGCACGTTTTTCATATGTCTTACAATCTAGAGGGCAATCTAGCGGGAAAAACAGGGTCACGCATCGGTATGATACGTGACCCCACAAGATTTTCCAGTAACTTGATATCGTTACTTGGTATGGGCCAGAACGGCTGCTTTTGCGTCTTCGACGAGTTTCGCGCCGTCGATGCCGTTGGATTTGGATTCTTCGATCCAGCGATCAACGACCGAGGCAGCGGCATCATCGAAGGTCGCTTTTTCAGCGGCGGTCAGTTTGACAACCTGACCCTTGCCTTCGTTGATCATTTTCTTGCCGACTTCTTCAACATTGTTGAAGACATCGCCGATTTCGGCTGCGAAGTCGCGGCCGGAGTTGCGATCGATGATTTCCTTGAGATCATCCGGAAGGCTTTCGTAACGATCCTTGTTCATTGCAAACAGGAAGGTCGAGGTGCCAAAGCGCGAATTCACGCCTTCGCCTTCAACAGAATAGGAAATCAGTTCAGCCAGTTTCAGCGGCGGAACAACTTCGAACGGAACCAGACCGCCATCGACCACGCCAAGCGACAGTGCCTGCGGCAGGGCCGGGACCGGCATGCCAACCGGCTCTGCACCCCAGGATTCAATAACCCAGGAACCGGTACGGGTCGGGGTACGCAGTTTCAGACCTTTGACGTCATCAACCGTGCGGACTTCCTTTTCCGTCAGATGGATGGCCTGACCGGCATGGACGTGAACCGCCAGCGGGTGGATGTCTTTAAGGTCTTCGGCGAATTCGTCCTTAAGATCCCACATCGCAAGGTTGGTTGCGCGCGCGTCACCAAGATGCACGCCCGGCAGTTCGAAAACTTCGATGCGCGGGAATACGCCCGGGGTGTAACCCGGAAGCGTCCAGACGATGTCTGCAACGCCGTCACGAACCTGACGGTACAATTCCGGCGGGTTGCCGCCAAGCGACATGGACGGGAAGATTTCAAACTTGATACGACCGTTTGATTCTTCTTCGATTTTCTTTGCCCACGGCTCAATCATTTTGGACTGTGCCGGTGCCTTCGGACCCAGGAAATGGTGGATCGTAAGCGTGACTTCCTGTGCGTGTGCGCCGAACGACACCATGGTCGCAACAGCTGCACCCGCAAGCAATTTGGTGATGTGTTTCATTCTTCCTCCTTTGAACGTCTTGTCGCGGTCATGACGCCGACAAACGTTTCAGCCATGATGCGCATCTAGCGTGCGAAGTTTTCCAAGATACTTGGTTGTTGTTTTTATTATTATTTTTGGAATGGCCTGCGTTTGGTGCAATTCTGCCATACCGAATTGGAACCAATCTAATGGGCACGTGATGGTTATGTATAATGATATGTCCGCACATTTTCATAACCAAACGATTATGTATTAAGGCCTGAATGGGTTGCGTGATGCAGTGCCGCTTCTTCGCGCACAGCATTGATCAGCATCTCGACAGGCGGTGAAATCGGCGAGTCAATCCGGGTCGTCAACCCGACGGGTCCAAAAGTGTCACTGGTATCTATCGGTAATTCAACAAGATGGCCCTCGGCGATGTCAGATGCAACAGCCCCGTTCGAGATGATCCAGATCGCATCGGTTTCGCGCGTAAAGGCGCGCCCGAATGATGTTGAAACCGTTTCGATCCGGTCGGGAAGGGCACCGATGCCATGGGCAATCAGCATTTTGTCGACCGTCGGATGAATGATCGCATGTTTGGGCGGCACCAGAACGGTGAATTCGCGGATACGCGTAATGTCGGGGTTTTCATCGGTCAGCAACGGATGCCCCGGACGCGCCACCAGCGAAATATGTTCCGAATATAAATGTATGAATGACAGGCCAGACATCTGATCGGGTTCGGCCAGTCGCCCGACCACAAGATCAAGCTCACCAACGCGCAATTGTCCCATCAGCATGACGTTCGGCCCGGCAACCACCTTGACCGTTGTATCGGGACTGAGGGATTTGAACCGGCGGATGGCATTGGGCATGACGCTGGCGGCGACGGTTGGCAATACGCCAAGATTGATCGAAAGACCGCCCTGCATGCGGACCTGGCTGATGCTGTCGACACCCTGGCGAAGGGCGGTGACGCTGGCCCCGGCATATCGCAGGAAAACCTTGCCGAAATCGGTCAGGGTCACGCCGCGTTTGGACCGGTCAAACAGCCGCGCATCAAGATGTTCTTCAAGTTCGCGGATGGTCTTGGAAACGGCGGGCTGAGTGATGGATAGGGTGTCGGCGGCCTTGACAACGCTGCGCTGACGCGCGACTTCCAGAAAACAGGTCAGATGACGGAATTTAATGCGTTGATCAAGCATGTGTGCCTACGTCGCGTCGTTGTAGAATAAAGTAATCAGAATACAATGCATAATTATATAGTTATGCAAAATACGCAATTCCTCATTTTACATAACCAAAACCATCTGCGAAATTGTGCGCAAATAAGCAGGGTGGAAACGACATGAGTCTACAAGTCGCCCCGATCAACGGGACACATATCCATTACAGCCAGTCCGGGCCGAAAGACGCGCCTGTGCTGCTGTTTTCGAACTCGCTTGGTACCGATCTGCGCATCTGGGATGATGTTGTTGCGGCATTGTCTGACCGCTTCAACATTGTGACCTATGACAAGCGCGGTCATGGATTGTCAGGCATCGGTGATGCGCCATATGACATTGCGCTGCATGCCAATGACCTGATCGGGCTGCTTGATCATCTTGGCCTTGGCAAGGTGATCATTTGCGGCCTGTCGGTTGGCGGACTGATTGCCCAGAAAGTCACGCAATTGCAGCCCGAACGCGTTCGCGGCCTGATCCTTTGTGATACTGCCCCCAAGCTTGGTGATTATAACGGCTGGAATACCCGGATCGAAGCCATCAAGGCCGACGGGATTGATGTTCTGGGCGATGCGATCATGGAACGCTGGTTGTCGCCGACGTTCCGCAAGGACCGTCCGCTTGAAACCGCGATGTATCGCGACATGCTCGTGCGCACGACAGAGGCCGGCTATATCGGCACCTGTGTGGCGCTGCGCGACGGTGATTTGCGCGAAGCGGCGGGCAAGATTGCGGTTCCGACCTTATGTATCTGTGGATCGGATGACCTGGCGACACCGCCCGATGTGGTGCGCGAAATGGCGACCATGATCCCGAATGCCGAATTTGAATTGATTGACGGGGTCGGGCATTTGCCCTGCATCGAAACCCCGGAATTGCTGACCCGGTTGATCGACCGATTTACCAAGGAGAAGAACCTTGTCTGAGAGCCGGTATGACATTGGCATGAAAACCCGCCGTTCCGTTCTGGGCGATGCGCATGTGGATCGTGCGTCAAAAAACATCACCGAAATTGATGAAGGTTTTCAGCGCTATATCACTGAAAATGTCTGGAATGGTGTCTGGACCAGCGACACATTCACCAAACGCGAACGGTCCATCGTTACCATCGCCCTTCTTGCAGGGCTTGGTCACGAAGAAGAACTCGCCATGCATATCCGGGCGACTCTGAATACCGGGGCGACACGCGATGATATCCGTGAAACCCTGATGCATGTTGCGGTCTATGCCGGCGTTCCCGCCGCCAACACGGCATTCCGCATCGCCAAACAAGCCTATGCCGAGATCGACGCGGCATCCAAGGGAGAGTAAGTTAAATGTCCGTTTTCAAACCGCGTGACTGGGGATCCCACGCCCCGTTCATTGCTCCGGGCTACAAATCCACCATTCTGCGTGGCCCGTCGCGCCCGCCGCTGGCGATCAAGTCCGGCCTGACCGAAGGCACCGGACCGCGTTTTGCCCCGGCCAGTGTGCGTGCACTTGATTTCGACCTGACCAAAAACGGGATCACCAACGGCGAACCGCTTGGCGAACGCATTGTGGTGCATGGCCGTGTCATGGATACTGATGGTCGCCCGCAGCCGAACATTCTTGTCGAAATCTGGCAGGCGAACGCGGCAGGCCGTTATGTGCACAAGGTTGATCAGCACGAAGCGCCGCTTGATCCGAATTTCCGCGGTTCGGGACGCTGCATGACCGATGAAAACGGAAATTACAAATTCTATACCATCAAGCCGGGGGCCTATCCGTGGGGCAACCATTTCAATGCCTGGCGTCCGAACCATATTCACCTGTCGCTGTTTGGTCCGGGCTTTGCCACCCGCCTTGTAACCCAGATGTATTTCCCGGGTGATCCGCTGCTTGAACTTGATCCGATTTTCCTGGGTACCGAAGACCCGGTCGCACGCGAACGTCTGATTGCCAAATTCTCGATCGACAAGACCGAGGAAAGCTTTGCGCTGGGTTATCAGTTTGACATTGTCCTGCGCGGACGCAACGGCACCCCGATGGAGAATTAAGTCATGGCATATGGTGAAACCCCTTCACAGACGGTTGGTCCGTATTTCGCCTATGGCCTGACAGCAGGTCAGTATGGCTATGATTTTACCGATATCGCCGATCCGGTTGTTGCCGGCCCGGATGCCAAGGGTGAACATATCCGCATCACCGGCACTGTGTTCGATGCCGAAGGCAATCCGGTCAATGACGCGATGATCGAAATCTGGCAGGCCGATGCCGACGGCGTTTACAGCGAAAAGCCGGTCGATGTTGCTGATGCCGGTTTCCGTGGTCTTGGCCGGTGCGGCACGGGCACGGATGCCAAAAACCGTTTCTGGTTTGATACGGTCAAGCCGGGCGTCGTTGCCGATGCCCAGGCCCCGTTTGTCAATGTGATCGTGTTCATGCGCGGCATGCTTGTTCACGCCTTTACCCGTTTTTACTTCGACGACGAAGCTGAACTGAATGCCACGGACACCGTCCTGCAATCGGTTCCGGCAGATCGTCGCGACACCTTGATTGCCAAGCGTGTCGAAACCCCAAGCGGGATCGAATACCGGATCGACATCCACATGCAGGGGGACGCGGAAACCGTGTTCTTCGACGTGTAGGCCGATCTGGTCCGATGGCTGCGTCCGCTGCTTTGGGGAAAGCCGGCGGTCGCAGCCATCGATCCGATTTCCCGCATGATGCGGGGCTGTTGCCCCGAATTTGTTTTGTTCTGTTTTGGTTTGATACCACAGGAGTTTTACCGTGGTTGCACGTTTCATGTCGCTTAAAGAGGCTGTCGCGTCCTGCGTTAAGGATGGCGACACCATTTCGATGGAAGGCTTCACCCATCTTATCCCGCATGCTGCCGGGCACGAGATCATCCGTCAGGGGATCAAGGATCTGACCCTGATCCGCATGACGCCCGATATGATCTATGATCAGCTGATCGGTGCCGGATGTGCCAAAAAACTGATCTTCTCCTGGGGCGGTAACCCGGGTGTTGGTTCGCTGCATCGTCTGCGCGAAGCGGTTCAGGAAAGCTGGCCGCACAAGCTTGAGATCGAAGAACATTCCCACGCGGCGATGGCCAATGCCTATGACGCCGGTGCGGCCGGTCTGCCCTGTGCGGTGTTCAAGGGATATCGTGGTGCGGAACTGCCGCGCGTAAACCCGAACATCAAGTTCATCAAATGCCCGTTCACCGGCGAAAGCCTGGCCGCGGTTCCGTCGATCCGCCCGGATGTGACGGTTGTTCACGCCCAGAAAGCCAACAAAAAGGGCGATGTCCTGTTTGAAGGCATCGTTGGTGTGCAGAAAGAAGCCGTTCTGGCCGCCAAGAAATCCATCGTGACGGTCGAAGAGATCGTTGATGATTTCGGCGATATCTCGTCAAACGCTGTGATGCTGCCGAACTGGGCGGTTACCGCGATTGTTGAAATCCCGGGTGGGGCGCATCCGTCCTATGCACAGGGGTACTACAAGCGCGACAACGCGTTTTACAAGGCATGGGATCCGATTGCCCGCGATCGGGAGGCCTTCCTGGCCTGGATCGAAGAACATGTCATGAATGGCGGTCCCGAAGATTTCGCGGCCAAGCGTGAAGCAAACAAAGGCTAAGCGGAGAAAAGATCATGGTTGAATATACCCCGACTGAAATGATGACGGTATCCGCCGCACGCGCGCTTAAAAACGACGATGTGTGCTTTGTTGGTATCGGTATGCCGTCTGCGGCCTGTAACCTGGCGCGTCTGACCCATGCACCTGACATCACTCTGATTTATGAAAGTGGCACGATTGGCACCAAGCCCGACGTTCTGCCGCTGTCGATCGGTGATGGCGAGCTGTGCGAAACCGCTGTGAACACGGTTCCGGTGCCCGAAATGTTCCGCTACTGGCTTCAGGGCGGCAAGATTTCGGTCGGTTTCCTTGGTGCAGCCCAGCTTGATAAATATGGCAACATCAACACCACCGTGATTGGTGATTACGACAACCCCAAAGTCCGTCTTCCGGGCGGTGGCGGTGCGCCGGAAATCGCAACCAGCTGTGGCGAAGTCTTCCTGGTGATGAAACAAAGCAAACGCGGTTTTGTCGAAAAGATCGATTTCGTGACGTCGCTTGGTCATGGCAAGGGCGGTGATGACCGCGCGTCCTATGGTGTGGATACCAAAGGTCCGTCGCGTCTGATTACCGATCTTTGCATCATGGAACCGCATCCGGTCGGCAAACAGTTCATCGTGACGTCGATCCATCCGGGCGTAACCCGCGAAGAAATCATCGAAAATACCGGTTGGGATGTTGAGTTTGCCGACGAAGTCGCCGAAACTGCGATCCCGTCCGAGAAAGAATTGCAGGTTCTTCGTGAACTGCATGCTCGTACCGCCAAGGCCCATGCGGGTCAGCAGTAAGAGTAATAACAAGGATCTTAGAAATGGCTGACGCATATATTTGCGATTACATCCGTACCCCGATTGGCCGCTTTGGTGGCAGCCTGTCACAGGTACGTGCCGACGATCTTGGCGCGGTGCCGCTCAAGGCACTGGTTGAACGCAATCCCGATCTTGGTTTTGGTGCTGTTGACGATGTGGTATTTGGCTGTGCCAACCAGGCAGGTGAAGACAACCGCAACGTTGCACGCATGTCATCGCTTCTGGCCGGATTGCCCGAAACCGTGACCGGAACCACGGTCAACCGTCTGTGCGGTTCGGGCATGGATGCGATCATCATTGCCGCACGCGCGATCAAGGCGGGCGAAGCCGACCTGATGATTGCCGGTGGCGTTGAAAGCATGTCACGCGCACCGTTCGTGATGCCCAAGGCAACGTCGGCGTTTTCGCGCAATGCGGAAATCTATGACACCACCATTGGCTGGCGGTTCGTCAATCCGGTGATGAAAAAGCAGTACGGCGTGGATTCCATGCCCGAAACCGGTGAAAACGTTGCCGAAGATTTCAACATTTCGCGCGGGGATCAGGATGCCTTTGCCGTGCGTTCACAGGAAAAGGCCGTCGCTGCCCAGCAGAACGGGACCCTTGCCCAGGAAATCACCCCGGTGACCATTCCCCAGCGCAAAGGCGATCCGGTTGTGGTGGATACCGATGAACATCCGCGTGCGGGTACCACGGTTGAAACCCTTGCCAAATTGCCGACCCCGTTCCGCGAAGGCGGTTCGGTAACCGCGGGTAACGCATCGGGCGTCAATGACGGGGCGGCTGCCCTGATCGTGGCATCCGAAGCCGCGGTCAAGAAATATGGCCTGAAACCGATTGCCAAGGTTGTCGGTGGTGCGACGGCGGGTGTTGCGCCGCGTATCATGGGCTTTGGCCCGGCACCGGCATCGAAAAAGCTTCTGGCACGTCTGGGCTGGACCACTGATCAGCTTGATGTGATCGAACTGAACGAAGCATTCGCATCCCAGGGTCTTGCGACCCTTCGTGATCTTGGCATTGCCGATGATGACGCGCGTGTGAACCCGAATGGCGGGGCGATTGCCCTTGGTCATCCGTTGGGCATGTCGGGTGCACGTATTGCCGGTACGGCTGCCCTTCAGCTTAAACGCACGGGTGGCAAATACGCATTGGCGACCATGTGCATTGGTGTCGGTCAGGGGATTGCGATTGCGCTTGAAGCAGTCTGATCCCGGGAACGATTTGCCCATGAGTTGAAAGACGCCCCTGTGCGCTCAGATGTTTCTGAACGGGCAGGGGCTTCTTTTTGCGTTGTTGACCAACCCGTTGCACAGCGCGACACTATGAATTCGCACCTGATTACCATGGTGGATTTGACCTGATGACGATTTCGCCTTTTGACTCGGCCCTGCTTGGTGGGCTGTTTTCCGATCCGGAAATTGCGGCCCTGTTTGATGACCGGGCACAGATTGCCTCGATGTTGCTTTTTGAATCTGCCCTTGCCGCGGCAGAAGCCCGCGCAGGTGTCATTCCGGGGGAAAGTGCCGCACGGATTGCCGAAGTTTGCCGCGATTTCAATCCGGACCCGGCGTCTTTGGCGGCGGGAACGGCAAGTGCCGGTGTGCCGGTCCCGGCCCTGGTCAAGGCGTTAAAGGCCGAGATTGGCGGTGAAGATGCCCGGTTCGCCCATTTCGGTGCCACCAGTCAGGATGTGGTTGATACCGCACTGGTATTGCGGTTGCGCGATGCAATCGGCATCATCCGCCGGCGCATTCGCAAACTGGCCAGATCGCTTGCGGCCCATGCCGATGCACATCGCAAGACCGTGATGATCGGGCGCACCCGTTCACAACAGGCTGTTCCGACAACATTCGGCTTAAAGGCTGCCGGTTGGTTGGCTCCGCTGGTGCGGATCGACCGGCGGATCGACAGCTTGGCGGCGGATTTGTTGCGTCTGTCCTTTGGCGGGGCGGCGGGCACGCTGGCATCAATCGGGGCAAAGGCCGCCGATGTCGAAAGCAACCTGGCCGAGGAACTTGATCTTCCGGCATCTGACATGCCCTGGCATGCGCAGCGTGATGTTCTGGTGGATTTCGCAAGCCAGTTAACAGCGTTAACCGGCGCGCTTGGCAAAATGGGTCAGGATCTTGTTTTGCTGGCGCAATCGGAAATCGCCGAAGTCCAGCCGGGCAAGGGCGGCGGGTCATCCACCATGCCCCATAAATCCAACCCGGTGCAGGCCGAAATGCTTGTGACACTGGCACGCTTCAATGCCGGGCAACTTGGCGTTTTCAGCCAGTCACAGCTTCATGATCATGAACGTTGCGGATCAAGCTGGCTTCTGGAATGGCTGACCTTGCCGCAGATCATTATTGCGGCGGGAACGGCATTGGCGCAGGCCGTCGATATGGTGCCGGACCTTAAAATCAATACCGGGCGCATGGCCGAAAACCTTGAATTGTCGCGCGGGGCGATGCTGGCAGAAGCCGCGACCTTTGCCCTTGCCGACCATATCGGGCGTGATGCCGCGGACAAGCTGGTCAAGGACGCCATTGCCAAATCATCGGCAAACGGGTCGAACCTGTTTGATGAATTGCCCAAATTGACCGACGCGCCGGTAAACTGGGCACAGGTCGGCGATCCTGCAAACTATGTCGGGCAGGCGGATTTGTTCATCGATCGTGTTCTGGGAACGGCCAAACGCGGATTGCGGGACTGATCAAACCGGTTTCAAATTCAAAAGGCTGCCAGCGTTGGACCGTTGGCAGCCTTTTTTATGCGGGTTGGCCCGGTTTGCGCAGGCGCTTTTCAACAGCATAATTGTGGATCGGAACGCCATTGATTTCAAAGTCGCGCCGCTCGACCACGGAAAATCCCTGTTTAAGCAGGAAGGATTTGGCAAGTTCGCTGGCCTCGGAATAGAGCTTGCCGATATTTTGCGCATTGGCGGCGTTTTCAAGTTCACCATAAAGGCTGGCAACCACCCCGGTTCCCGCCACATCGGGGCTGGCATATAAAAATCCGATATGGCCATCGGGTTCAACATCGCCAAAGGCAACCGCACGATCATTCTGATCAACGGCGACCAGGCAATAGCGCCCGTCGGTCATCAGTTTTTTGAACTGATCGGGATTTGGTTGCAGGCTGGCCCAGATCGCCACCTGTTCCGGGCCATATGATTTCGGGCCGAGTTCGGCGACCGCCCGGGCATATATGTCGGTCATTGTCGCGGCATCTTCGTCGCGAAACCGGCGAATGGTGATCATTGCGCTGATCCCCATGCGGTATCAAAGAACCGGACTTCAAGTTCCGTTGCCCGCGCAAAGAACGAAAGGCAGCCGTTGCGGTCCGATGCCGACAGGGTGGGGCCAACCTGATCAAGCTGATCATTCAGATAGCCAACCACACTTTCAAAATACGCACCGACATGAAGATCAAGCCATTCGGCATACCAGAAATCCTCGGGACGCTCTGTCAGGGACCGGTTGACCCGGTCCGCCCAGCCAAGATAGGTGCCTTCGGCCACGGCAAGTACGGCCAGCATATCGGCATAGCTGGTACCATTGGCAGCATCGGCCATCAATTGTTTGAAATCGCTTGTGGCAGGCCAGTCGGGCTGTGTTGCGCGGGCTTCATCGGTAACGCCAAGTGCGACAAAGCATCGCTCGAAATAGGTGTTTTCAGCCCCGGTCAGAAGAGCCAGAAACTGGCAGCCGGGAATGCGGTCCTTCAATGTCGGGGCGCGCGATACCGCAGCAGCCAGAAGGGCAACAAACCGGTCGATAAAGCGATGATCCTGAATAAGATAGTTTTCAAGATTGCGTTTGGGGATTGCCGCCTTACCCCAGGCATCCGTGAAGGGATGATGCGTGACGCGATTCCAGTTTTCAGCAACCGATGCCTTGAGCCAATCTGAAAATCTGCCGTCCGGGTTGGCGTGCTTCCATTCGGGATAATCCGGGGCGGATGAAGCCGCAGCAGGCTGGGGGATATCGATCGTCACGGCACGGTTCCTGATGTGTTTTGATGTGTTTTGATTTTTCCCCTTTTTACATGCCGCTCATATAAGGGCAATAATCCAAATCACATGTCTTCGAATTGGCCGCCAATTGATCATTATCAATGTAAATCAATACATAGTGATATAATGCTCGTGTGATCTTACTGCGACGGCCCAAGGAGGATGTCATGGCAAATGTCGGGATGATTGATCGTGTATTGCGTGCCTGTGTCGGTGCGTTTCTGATTGCCTTGCCGCTGATTATGGCAACACCCGAACAGGGGATGGTGGCCTATGGGACATTCGGCTGGGTGATGGTTGCAGCCGGGATTGTCATGTTATTGACCGCGGCCTTCCGGTTTTGCCCGCTTTATCTGTTGCTGGGTGTTCGGACCTGTCCGCTTTCGAAATAACGTGCGGGTTGCTGTCAGTCTTCTGCACATGACAATTTTCTGTTCAAGCGGTTGCAACGACCGCGCTATAGTGGCATCCGTATCAGTTAAGGTGTTCTGCGCATGTCCGTTTTGACGGGCAGATTGCGGTACGCCATCGGCAAGACATAACGGAACAGAAAAATGAAACGCCTGAGCGACGACCTGACGGTATCCCCGCAATTGCCACTTGATGCGATCGACGAGATTGCCAAGGCCGGTTACAAGACCATCATCTGTAACCGCCCGGATAATGAAGACCCGGGCCAGCCATCCTTTGCCGAGATTGCCGCCAAGGCCGAAGCCGCCGGCATCAAGGCAATTTTCCAGCCGGTCGCAAGTGGCAATGTTTCGGACGCCGATGCCGACGCATTTGCCGCCAATCTTGCCGCGGCGGAAAAGCCGATCTTTGCCTATTGCCGGACTGGCACGCGTTGCACGATCCTGTGGTCACTGGCCAATGCCGGAAATCTGCCGGTTCAGGACATTATCAAATCTGCATCCGATGCCGGTTATGACATGTCGCCGCTATTGCCGCGCATTGCTGCGCGCGCCTAAGTGCGGCTGTCCGTTTATTGACCTTTATGCGATGGGAACGGTCCCCATCGCATAAATGCGCGGCACGCCTGCCAAAATTGCACTATCGCATTTTTGCAAATCATGTCGATATGACAGGACGGTATGATACCGTGTGTCAGATTTTCTGCTGTGGGTGTGACTTTGAATACGCGTGAAAAGGCCAAAATTGATATCCGGTTGGCCGTGCCTGGCGACATTGATGCGCTGTGCGAAATTGAAGATCAATCCTTTGAAATTGACCGGCTGAACCGGCGCGCATTCAAACGCTTTGTCGGAAGCGAAACCGCGCGTCTGTGCGTTGCCTGCACCGATGACGGCGTGGTTGGCTATGCGCTGGTGATTTTCCGGCGCAATGTCGCGCTTGCCCGTCTTTATTCCCTGGCGGTATCGCCGCAATGGCGCGGGCAGGGGATCGGGCAGCAATTGATCACCCGGGCCGAAGAACTCAGTCTTGATTTCGGTGCGCCAATCCTGCGTCTGGAAGTCAGTCAGAAAAATGATCGCGCCATTTCGCTGTTTCATGCGGCGGGTTACCGCGAATTTGCGCTTTATCCGGATTATTATCCCGATCATTCCGACGCGTTGCGCATGGAAAAGGTATTGGTGCCCAATGCCCTGCGTCTGCCATCCCCCATTCATTTCTATCACCAGACCTTGCCATTCACCTGTGGCCCGGCGGCCCTGATGATGGCGATGAATGCGCTTGATCCGTCACTTGAACTTGATCGCAATCTGGAAATTGCCCTGTGGCGCGAAGCAACCACCGTGTTCATGACATCGGGCCACGGCGGATGTGGTCCGCTGGGGCTGGCATTGGCGGCCAATCGTCGCGGATTTGGTGCCGAGGTGCTAAGCAGCCGCGACGGGCCGCTTTTTGTTGATACGGTGCGCAAACCCAAAAACCGCGAAGTGGTCGAACTGGTGCATTATGATTTTGCCCGTCAGGCCCAGGATGCCGGCATTGTGGTGACGACCGGACCGTTTGGCGTGGCCGAAATCGAAGAACGCGCCAAACAGGGCAAGATGGCGCTGGTCCTGATCAGCCAGTACCGCATTTACGGTGACAAGATCCCGCATTGGGTCGTGGTGTCGGGCTTTGATGACCGGTTTGTCTATGTGAGTGATCCCGACATCGGCGATGATCACGAACCGTTTAATGGCAGTGATTGTTTGTCGGTGCCGATCCTGCGCAACGAGTTTGATCTGATGGCCAGATACGGGCGCGACAAGCTGCAAGCCGCCGTCTTCATAGACAAAAAGGCCGGGTAAACCCGGCCTTTTTTATTGTGCGATTGAGAATTCAGGGGCGGGCAATCTTGCCCAGAAGATGCGCAATGATGCGGCGATAAAGCTCCATGCCCAGAACCACGTCCTCGACCCCGGCATCGACATTGGGGTTGTCGTTCACCTCGATCACCATCGGGCCATGCGGGGTTTCCTTGACATCCACACCATAAAGTCCGTCGCCCATAAGCCGGGCCGCGGCAAGGGCGGTTGCAACGATATCGGCGGGCGCATCTTCAACCGCAAGCGTTTCAAACCCGCCTTCCTCGAAGCTTTTGCCGTCATCTTCATGTTTGACGATCTGCCAGTGGCCCGGCGCCATGAAATAGCGGCTGGCAAAGATCGGCTCGCCGCCAAGAACACCGATACGCCAGTCAAAGGTCGTTTCGACATATTCCTGAATGACCAGAAGTTCCGAGTTCTTGAACATCTCGGTCGCGACTTCATTAAGGTGTTCGGGTGATTTCACCTTGCGCACCCCGCGCGAGAAGCAGCCATCCGGAACCTTGAGAACCGACGGGAAGCTGAATTGCTGACCGATTTCGGCAATGCGGCGCTTGTCAAAAATCGCACTTTTCGGGGCCGGGATACGATGGGTGCGCAGCAACTCGGCCAGATAAACCTTGTTGGTACAACGCAGCATCGAGTCCGGATCATCAATCACCGGAATGCCTTCCTTTACCGCGCGTTTGGCAAAGCGATAGGTGTGGTGATCAAGGGCCGTTGTTTCGCGGATCAAAAGTGCATCAAATTCCGAAAGATGATGGAAATCCTTGGCCGTGATAAGTTCGGCCTTGGCGCCAAGATCGGATGCGGCCTGAACAAAGTTTGCCAATGCTTCCTTGTCTGACGGCGGCAAAACTTCGTCCGGGTCATGCAGGATCGCGACCAGTGCGGTCGGCGGGGTGACGTTGCCCTGCTTGCGCACACGTCCGCGCAAATAGGCGCGAAGGGCTGCTTCAAATTCGGCAAGGTTGCTGTCATCAAGCTGGCCAAGGGACGGGGCTTCGATTTCGCGCAAAATCTTGCGGTCCTGCTTGTTCAGATGCAGGCGCAGGATCGGGCAGCGGAACTGGTCAAATGCCCGTTCGGCGATCTGGCGGAACCGTTTGTCGGCGGTGCGCCCGAAATAGACATCAATATGATCCGGTGCCTGTTCCGGGCCATGGCCGGATTTTGCCAGCGCATCAATGATCTGCGGGCTGAGTTCCGAACGCGCGGTTTTCTGAAGACGTTTCCAGTTAAGGTCCAGAAGCACATCTGCCTCGGGAATGACACGTTCGGCACGCGCAGCAGCCAGAAGGCTGCAATAATAGCCGCGCGACAGATATTCATAGGATTGGCACAGGTTGATCACACGGCGGTTGCGCACCCCGTGATCAAGCGCAAGATAGTCACGCACCCGCATGACGCGCGCACCCGAAACAGCAAAACGCTGATCGGACAGGCGATCAACAAGGATCAGTGGTGCACCGGTGGCAACCGCCGGGGTGACATCGGTCTGGCCGTCATAGAGCGCATGTTCAAGGCGAATGCCGTCACCGCCATCTTCGTAATAGCCCGGAAGATCGGCGACCTTCTGATAGCCGTGGCGCTCATACAGATTGCGCGCGGTGTCGTTTTGAACCCGCACTTCAAGGCGCATACGATGGCAACCGGCATCCATTGCCAGATTCTCGAGCCCCGCCAGAAGCTGTGTGCCAAGACCTTTTCCGCGCCATTCCTGTGAAATCGCAAGCGAGTAAATCCGGGCGACGACCGCATTGGCCCGCAACAGCAGCAATCCGTATCCGACAATGGCCGGTTTATCGGCATCGCCGGCATCCGCAACAAGCAGACGCGCAGATGCCTGACGCAAGAAGCGCGAAAAAGAGGCGCGCGAAATCAGGTCGCTTTGAAAATTGGCGGTCTCAAGGGCGCAAAGCCCATCAAGGTCGGCACGTACTGCGTTGCGAATAATGACGGTATTGGTCTGGGTCGAAGCCACGAGACGGACCTCCTGCGATTGGATGTGATGCATATGTTGCGCGCAACTCCCGGTACGCTCAAACCAAAAAGCTCACAAGTGCGAATATTGTTCACAGCCATGCCATTTTTTCATGGGAAGTGGCACAGGTGACACTCGACCTGTAAGATGAATGAAAATATGGTGTTTTCAGTTCGCTGTTTTGAAAATAACAACAATTCTGTTTGCAACAATCCCTGATGGGATCAAAGGGTATAAAAGAACGCCAAACGATGTTAACTGGCGTCACCTGACCGGACACAAAGCACAAGGGATATGACGTTTGACAAGCCGCATCCGCCGCAAATTTGGATCATATGGGCGATCTGCTGCGATCGTTCCGCTCTTGATGGCGGGAACGATGCTGGCTGCGTGCTCATCTGACGAAGGAATTGGCGGGCTGGATTTCGGGTTTGGCAATGGCGAATCACAAGCCCCGGCTGATCTGCGCACCACCATCCCCTATGAGGTGCAACTGACCGGCATTGACGATCATGAAGAACAGCTGATCGAGGCATTGAACGCGGTCAGTACCGCGCGCCGGTTGCAGTCACGCCCGACCGCTTCGCGTGCCGGACTGCAACGCCGGGCCGAAGATGATGTTGAACGGTTCCAGGCGGTTCTGCGATCCAACGGATTCTATGACGGCCAGATCACGTTCGAGATCACCGAAAAAACCGGTGATGACGCGCCCGTCGAAGAAAACGGCAATCCGGCGGGCAGCGATAATAATGAAAATGATGATATCACCGCAAATGACACGGTGAATGGCACCGCATCGCAAGACACGGTTGATGAAGCTGATAACCGCGACAATGGTGCAAACGGTGATAACGGTAATAATGGTGAGAATGGCGATGGCGCACCCACACCGCTTGTTCTGACCTATATGATCGATACCGGTGCGCCATATCTGATTGCGTCGGTTGACCTAGTGATTGTGCGCCCGGACGAAGTCGTCGAACGCCCGGCAACCGATGCCGAACTTGAAAGAACCCGCCTGCAAATCGGTCAGCGCGCCACGGCGGAACCGATCATTCTTGGTGAACAATTCGGTGTCGATATCCTGCGTGATCAGGGCTATCCGCTGGTCAAGGCGACCAAGCGCACGGTGATGGCCGATACCGCACAGAAAACCATTTCGATCAAATATGCCTTTGAAACCGGGCCAAAGGCCAATTTCGGCGCGGTCACGGTCAATGGTGCAGACGAGGTCGATCAGGATTTCATCGCGGGATATCGCAGCTGGCGGGCCGGCGAACAATACAGTCCCGAACGGGTGCGCGAAACGCGGCGCGATCTGGCGCAGACCAACCTGTTTGACAGTGTGATCGTCAAGGTCGCAGGCCCGGTCGGCGAAAGCGGCGAGATCCCCGTTGAAATCAATGTGGTCGAACGCAAAATGCGGTCAATCGGCGGCGGGGTTGATTTTTCGACCGCGGATGGCCCGGGCGCCAACGCATTCTGGGAACATCGAAATCTGTTCGGTGCCGGCGAACGGTTGCGGCTTGGTGCCGATGCCTCAAGCCTTGAACAGGGTCTAAGTGCGGAATTCAAAAAGCCGCAATTCCTGCAACGCAAACAGGCCCTGGTGGCCGAGGCGAATGCAAAAAACAATGATACCGATGCCTATCAGGGTGCAACGGTTGACAGTTTTGTCGGTGTCGAACGTCCACTTGGTGAAAACTGGTCGACGACCCTTGGTGTGACGGCGGAATATTCCGACCTGACCGGGTCGGATTCCCCGAACGAGGAATTCTACCTTGCCGGTTTGCGCGGTATCCTGCGTCATGACAATACGGACAATCCGCTTGATCCCACGCGCGGAACGCGGTTTGAAATCAATGTGTCGCCCTATATGGGGCTGACCGATCATGATACCAATTTCACATCGGTGTCGCTGTCCGGGTCGCAATATCTTTCGATTGATGATGACGGGGATTATGTTTTGGCCGCAAGGGCGCGGACCGGGACAATCATTGGCGAGGAACGCGGCAATTTGCCATCGAACAAACGCTATTATTCCGGTGGCGGCGGGTCGATCCGTGGCTATGAATATCAGAAAGTCGGCCCCCTTGATGATGATCATGATCCGCTTGGCGGGCGTTCGGTTCTTGAACTCGGTTTTGAATTCCGTGCCCGGGTCACCGAAAGTTTCGGCGTCGTGCCGTTTGTCGAAGGCGGCAATGTCTATGCGCGCAGCGAACCCGAAGACATTTCCCTGTTATGGGCGGCCGGTCTCGGTTTCCGGTATTACACCGCCGTCGGGCCATTGCGCTTTGACGTTGCCGTGCCACTTGATAAGCGTGAAAACGTCGATGATGACTATCAATTCTATATCAGTCTGGGGCAGGCATTTTGACCAGGTCTGAACTTCCGTCAGAGAATAAGCCGCATGAACATGAACGCCGTAAACCAGCCCTGAAATGGGCCCGTTACGGTGCGTTTGGTATTGGCGGCACCGTCCTTGCCGTGGCTGCTGTTGTCGGAATTGCCGGGACCGGACCGGTGTTGCGTGCATTGACGCCGATGATCAATGAAACGGTTTCAGCTGCGACCGACAGTTCATTTGAGCTTGGCCGGATCGAGGGCAGCGTGTGGACCGGGCTGACACTTGATGGTCTGCGAATGGAACGCGCGGCAGACGGCTTTCACCTGGGTCTTGACCAGGTCGATTTTGACTGGTCGCCACTGGCCCTTTTGGGCGGGAAATTGCAAATCAATCAAGTTGGTTTGCAAACGGCCAGCATCGTGCTTCCTGATGGCAGTCTTCCCGATACCCCCGATGACGAAACACCCGATGAAAGTGGCGGGTTCAGTTTGCCGCTTGCTGTGTCGGTTGATGCGATTGATCTTCGCGAAATTGCGCTGGTTGAACCGGTTTCGGGCAAGGGATTTTTATACAGCCTTAAGGCCAATGGCGCGATCGGCACCAATCTTTCGGCAACAGCTGCGGTGAATTTGCAGCCACTTGATGGTGGCAGCGATCAGCTTGATGTCGATCTTGATTTTGATGGTCCCAAACAGCGACTGTCGGCCAGAATTGACGGGGAACTGGGCCGCGAAGGTGTGGTCATGACCCTTGCGGGGGTGACGCCCGATATTGCACCCGATGTACGCATCAAGCTTGCCGGGGATGGCCCGGCCGATGACTGGAATGGTAAACTTGAACTGACCGCAGGCGGTTATGCGGCGCTGACCAGCGATGTCGGTGTGCAATTGTCATCCGATGTTCTGGCCTTTTCGCTGGATGGCGGGGTTCAGTCATTTGACCGTATTTCCGGTGATTTGCCCGAACCGCTAAGGGGGGATATTGCCCTTGGCATTGGCGGGGCATTCAATGCGGATGATCAAAAACTCGCCCTTCATCGCATCACGGTGGCGATGGCAGATGTGCTTGATCTGTCGGCAAGTGCAAATCTTGATCTGGCTGAAAACCTGATTGCCGCACGGCTGGATGGCGATATTGATCCGGTCTTGTCCGGACTGCTTGATGATGTGGTACGCTGGGGGCAGGTTGCGCTGTCGGTCGAGGCCAATGGCGATCTTGCCATGCCCGGTCTTGTCGTTGCGATTGATGGTCAGGATGTTGCAACACCGGTTTCGACGATCGCACGCATGCAAGTGCGCGCCAACATGCCGGCATCTGATGGGGACGGGCCGGTTGCGGCAAGCCTTGATGCATCGACGTCGGGCACCGTCTGGCAAGACATTGATCTTGGTGCATTTTTGGGTGCGGATCAGGAACTTTCGCTCGATGCGCTGGTAAATCCGGATTTTTCGAGGATATCAGTCGGCAAGCTGGTGCTGACTGCGCCGCAAATGTCGGTTAACGGTTCTGCTGAAATTGATGAAACATTTTCGCTTAACAGGGCAAAGCTGGTCGGTGATGTTGCCGATCTGTCGATCTTTGCGCCGATTTCCGGTCTTGATCTTGGCGGGCAGGGGCAGGTTACGCTCGATAATCTGAGCTGGTCGGAACAGGACGGTCTGAAAAGTGATGTGACGGTTTCGGGCACGCAAACCACGTTCGGGATTTCCGATCTTGACCGGATTGTCGGACCGTCCCCGACGATTTCTGGCAAGGTTGCACTCCTGCCCAATCTTGATCTGATGGTTGATCTGGATGTGGTAAATGCGGCAACGCTCAAAGGACCGGTCAAAGTCGACATCACAAACGAATTCGAACGTCTTGCTGTTACGGTCGATCTTGATGTCGCGCCGGGTACGGTGCCACCCGATATCGGGGTGACGATTGCACCGGCAAAGCTTTCAGTGCGTCTGGACGGGGATATTGCCGCCCCGCCTGGTCAGATTGACCTGCGGGTGCCAAATGTCAAAGCCGGCGGCCAGCGCATTGATAATGTTGTGTTATCGAGCCGCATGTCATGGCCTGATCAGGCGGTATTGGCGCTGCGCAATAGCGGTTCGTTCAATCTGGGCAAGCATGCCTATGACATCGCGGCGAATGTGCGCCTGCCGGAAAATGATCTGTTGATCAGCGACATTCTGTTGCGCGGTGAATTTCTGGATCTGGGCGGCGAACTTGTTCTGCCGGGTTATGCCGTCCCGATGAAGGGCAGTCTTGAGCTAACCAAGCTTGATGCCGAAATGCTTGGCGATTTCGGGGTGCCCTTTGCCAATGGAACGATCAGTGGCGATATCGGCTTTGTGCCGGAAGACGGGCTTCAAACCGTCACGCTGTCGGCCTTGGCCAAAGGGTTGCGTATTGATCAGCAGCCCGATGGCAATCCGGCAATGATCGAGAATGTGAATATCGCCGCGACAATCCGTGATGCCTTTGCCCAGCCCGATATCAAGGCCGATATTGATGGCAAGGATATCGTCTTTTCACCCGTCGCCATTGATGACGTTACCATCGGGATTATGGGTGGGCTGGATGCCTTTGACGTCACGATGAACACGACCGGATTTTATCAGGGCAATGTCCCGATGTCGGCGGATTTGGCTGCGAATATCGGGTTGGGGGATGATATCCGTGTGGTCGCGGACAAGTTCGACTTTGCGCTTAGTGACCAGACCATCAAACTGCGCCGTCCGTTGCAATTTGTCATGGCAGCGAACGGTCAGCAAAATCTGGATGCTGATGTAACCGTCGGGTCCGGTCGTCTGGTGGCAACGGTTGCGCAGGAAGCAGGTCAGAAATCAATAGCCGGTGACCTTTCGCTTGATGATGTCGATCTGGGGCCATGGGGCCGCATTGCCGGGTATGACGGGCTAAGCGGTGTTGCAAATCTGTCGGCCAACTTGCGCGAGACCAAGGGCACTTTGCCCGTGGCCGCGGTCAAAGGTCGGATCAGTGGCATTACCGCAAACACGGTCAAGGATATGGAGCCGTTCGAAATGGTTCTTAACCTTGATCTTGCCAAGGGGATCCTTAACGGGACGGCCAATCTTGGCAATCGCGATGTCAAAATCCTGTCGGCGCAGGGAACAGTCCCGCTTGCGGTTTCGGTCCTTGCACAGAATTTCAGTCCCGATCTTGCCGCACCGGTATCGGCAAGTGTGCGGATGAATGGCGAAATTGCCGAATTCTGGCCCTATGTGCCGGCGCCGGATCATCAGGTATCGGGCACGATCAATCTGGAACTTGATGTTGCCGGAACACTTGATGATATCGGCTGGAAAGGCAATCTCGGCCTGTCTGACGGGCATTACGAGAACCTTGTTTATGGTACGATCCTTGAACAGGTTACGCTTGCGGGCGAATTTGATCAGAACGGGCTTTCGATCCCGTCAATCACCGCAACTGATGGCGGCAACGGCAAACTTGATGCATCGGTTGACCTGACGATGAAGGATGGCGGCGAGGCGGCCTATGACGTAACCGCCACCTTGCGCAATTTCGCCCTGTCGCGGGTCGATGAATTGCAATTCTGGGCCGATGTTGACACCAAGGTTACCGGCAATCAGGAAAGTGCCGATATCGAAAGCACGGTTACCGTTCAGCGTGGCGAGGTGGATTTGTCGCTCGCGCTGCCGGAATCGGTTCCGACGATCGAAGTCGCCAATCTGCCAGACGAGGAAGAAAAGGAAGAAGCCCGCAAGGCAGCTGAAAAGGATAACGGTTTTTCCGGTAATCTTGACGTGACTGTCGATATTCCCGGCCGTCTGTTTGTGCGCGGCAAGGGGCTTGACTCCGAATGGGGCGGGCGTCTTGAAATTTCGGGCACCACCGATGATCCCAGCATTGTCGGTCAATTGTCCGCCTTGCGCGGGCAGCTTGATATCATCGGCAAGACATTCGTCATCAAGGATTCCAAAATCACCTTTGCCGGGGGATCACCACCCGATCCGATGCTTGATATCAAAGGCGTCTATAGCACGGCCGATCTGGAAGTCACCGCCGGGTTCCAGGGGCCGTCAAGCGATCCGGAACTGGTTCTGACGTCGGTGCCGTCCTTGCCCGAAGATGAAATTCTGTCCCAGGTCCTGTTTGGCAAATCCCAGGGCAGCCTGAGTGCTGTCGAAGCCGTGCAGCTGGCCAGTGCGGTGAACGAGCTTTCAGGCGGGGGCAGTGGGCTTGATGTGGTCGGAAGTGTCCGACGCTTTATTGGTGCCGATGTGCTTCAGGTCGGGGGCGGTGAAAACGGGCCTGAGGTCAAGGTCGGCAAATACCTGACCGAGGGGGTCTATGTCGGCACCAGGGCCGGATCAACACCGGGATCAAGCGGGGTTGAAGTCGAAATCGAAGTCACACCAAATATCAGCGTGACCAGCGAAACCACCGAAATCGACAGCAAGGCGGGTGTTCAGTATCGGCTGGATTACTAGGTCGGGGCGAACTTAGCCGAATTTCAGGTCGCTGATATCAACCAGCGCCCCGTGGCGGCAAATCACCCTTCCTGCGACCTTTTGGGCGACGGCAATGGCGTCTTCGATGCTGTTGCCGTGTGACCGTGCTGCCAGAAACGCCCCGTTAAAGGAATCGCCGGCCGATGTTGTATCGACAATGTCGTTGATCACGGGCGGGGAAACAAAGCCCGACTGTCCGTCACGATTGCACCAATAGGTCGGCGCACCGCCCGATTTGACCACAACTTCGCGCAGACCGGCATCAAGCCATCTTTGGCCCGTCTGTTGCACGGATGTATCCCCGAAAAGGGCAGCATCATCGTCAAAGGTCGGAAGTGCCGTGTCACAATATGGCGCAATCGCCTGATAGATATCGATTGCGGTTTTTGCATCAGGCCAAAGGCGCGGGCGATGGTTGGTATCAAAGTAAACCTTACCACCCTGATCGGCATATTCGGCGACAAGCCTGATCATGTTCTGGCGATCAGCAGGCGAAAGGATCGCAAGACTGATCCCCGACAGATAAAACCCGTCAAAGCGCGCAAAGGCATTTTTGATGGTCTGGTCATGTCCGCCCGCCAGAACCTGTTTGGCGGCGGCCTGATCGCGCCAATAGGAAAAGCTTCGTTCGCCGGTGGCATCGGTCTGGATGGTGTAAAGACCGGGCAGGGCGCCGTCGATCTGGCGGACAAGATCGGTCGCAATGCCATCGGCCTGCCAGGCCGCAATCATCGCATTGCTATAGGCATCGCGACCAAGTGCCGTGATATAGGCAGCCATCCCCGATTGTGCCGGATCAAGAAGGCGGCTGGTGCGCGCCATATAGGTCGCGGCATTCAACGTATCCCCGGCAAAGCCAAGCTTTGCAGCGCCGAAAACAGACCCGGGCTGTGCCCCGGAAAGTTCAAGCATACATTCACCGATAAATGCGATCTGGGGCATGGGGGTACCTTTGTGCGGGGCAGATAAATTTGGTGGGCGCGCCTAGTCCCCGATGGGCTGGCGCCCGGTCGGCAGATTGACCGTCAGAAGGGATGATCTGATACGGCGCAGCTTTTCTTTTGCCTGATCTGGCATGCGGCGCGCAACAGCGGTGGCAATGACATCGATGGTGGCCAGAAACGCATGGCGTGTTGCCGTGGGTTTATAGATATCGGGGTTTTCAGGCATCTCTATCCCGATGACAAGATCGCTTTCCGCAGCAAGCGGGCTGTCAGGATTGGTCAGCGAGATGACCTTGGCACCATATTGCCGGGCAATGGCGGCGGAATGGATCAGCTCGGTCGGGCGACCGCTGGTCGAAATGGCGAAAACCACATCGTCGGGCCCCAAAGTTGACGACAGCATGCGTTGCAAATAGCCGTCACTTTGCGATTGTGCCGGAATGCCCAGGCGGAAAAACCGGTTGGCAGCATCAAACGCCACGGTGGTCGAACCACCCCCGACGCCGAAAAACGCAATCTGGCGGGCCTTGACCAGAATGTCGGCGGCCTGATCGACCTGGCTTGATGAAATCTGTTCGCGCAGAAGGCGCAAATTGTCGATGATAACGCCCAGAACGTGACTTGAAAGAACGTCTGCATCTGTTGTGTCATCCGAAATGTCTTCGGATGTCAGATACTGCATACTGACCGCAAGGTTCTGCGCCAGACGCATTTTGAAATCACGGAACCCGTCACACCCCAGTGTCCGGCAAAAACGAATGACCGTCGGTTCGCTGACGCCAACATTGTTGGCAAGATCGGAAAGGGCAATCGTGGTAACCGCTTCCAGATTCTCGCTGACATAATTGGCAACCAGCTGTTCCCGGTTGGGGAACTCACCCGACTGGTTACGCAGCAAACTGATAATGTCGGCCGTCGGTTGCATGGGTCTTGTCCGGTTCTGTTTCAAAGGTCGGGCAGGGGTGCCAAAATTGGCACCCCTTTGGGAAATATCACTTTTCCGGTTTGTAGGCGATAGCTTCAATTTCAATCTTTGCGTCAACCATCATCTGGGACTGTACCGTGGAACGTGCAGGACGCTCACCCGGGAAGAATTCGGCATAAACGCGGTTAAAGGTCCAGAAATCGCGGGTATCAGCCAGCCAGACATTGATCTTGAAGACATCATCAAGCGTGCAATCGGCCAATGCCAGTGCGGCCTTGACGTTTTCCATGGTCAGACGGGTCTGGTCTTCGATACCGCCATAGGCGATTTCACCATTTTCCTTCATTGCGACCTGACCGGAAATATAGACGTAGTCGCCTGCGCGAACTGCGGGTGAAAACGGCAATTTCTGTCCGCCGGCACCGCTGCGTTCATTGCCATAATGTTTGATCGCCATTGAAAACTCCCTGCTTTGGCTGATGGATCGTTGTAAAAACAATATCCTGTTTAAAATGTAGTTTAACTACCTAAATCAGTTTCAAATTTCGGTCAATAGCCGAAAAATTGTACTTTTAATGTCAAAAATGTGTAGACAAGCTACAAAATGATACTCAATATGTAGAAAAAATACACAAAAGATTCATCAGCGGAGAGTTTGGCGAAGATGGCATTACGCCGTGTTGAAACCATTGCAGCAATGTTAAGCCGTGGCCTGAACTGGGGTGTCGAACGCGTGATCGCGGTTCTGATGCTGGTTCTGGTTCTGGATGTATGGCTTGGGGTTATTGACCGATACATTTTCCATTGGCAATTGCCATGGCCCGAAGAACTTGCCCGTTATCTGATGATCTGGGCGGCACTTCTGGCGATTTCGGCCGGGATTGCGCGCCGCGAACATATCGGCATCGGCATGTTTGTCTTAAGCCTGCCAATGCCGATCCAGCGCACCATCCTGTTTCTTGTCGATCTGATTGCGCTTGCAGCCTTCCTGTATCTGGCGATCTACGGATTTGGTTTTGCCGAAGGCGGCATGCGCCGACAGGCGATGATTTTCGGCATGTCGCTCGCACTTCCCTATGCCGCAGTGCCGGTTTCGGCACTTCTGGCAGCCATCCAGCTTCTTCTTGTTGCCTTGCGTGATCAGGGCCGTTTCATCCCGGTTGATCTTGCGGAGGGCGCAGAATGATCGTCGCCATTATCTTTGTTATTCTGATGGTTCTGGGCATGCCGATCGGCTTTGCCCTTGGTGTGGCGGGCGTTGTCGGCCTGTTTGACATGGGCGGGGGGATGTTCCTGTCCCAGGGCCCAAGCAAGGTGTTTAACGGTCTGAACGTATTCCCGTTCCTTGCCATGCCGTTCTTTATTCTGGCCGGCGAAATCATGAACCATATCGGCATTACCAGCCGTCTGGTCAAATTCGCCCAGGCCCTTGTCGGGCATATGCGCGGTGGTCTTGCCCATACCAACATGCTGGCATCGGTCTTCTTTGCCGGTCTGACCGGGGCTGCGACCGCGGATGCGGCGGCCTTTGGCAAGACGCTTGTGCCAGCGATGGTTGAACGCGGATATCGCCGCGACTATGCCTGTGCGGTTACTGCGGCCGGATCAATCATCGGCCCGACCATTCCGCCGTCAGGCCTGATGGTGGTTTATGGGTCGCTGATGGGGGTTTCGATCGGTGGTCTGTTTGCCGCGGGGATCCTGCCCGGTCTGATGATCTGTCTGATCTGCATGACCGTGATTGCCGTGACTGCACGTGCCAAGAACCTGCCGAAAAATGAACGCCGGGCGACACTTCTGGAAATCTGGCAGATTTTCAAATCATCGATTACCGCCCTGATCATGCCGCTGATCATTCTGGGGGGGATCCTTGGCGGGGTTGTCACACCGACCGAGGCGGCATCAGTTGCCGTCGGCTATGCGCTGTTTATCGGGGTGTTCATCTATCGCGCGCTCAGCTTTGCGGATTTCTTCAAGATGCTGGTGCGCACCGCGCGTGTGACCGGGGTGATCTTTGTGATCATTGCCTTTGCGTCGATCCTTGGCTGGTGGCTGAGTTTCAACCGCATCCCGCAAGAAGTCGCAAGCCTCGTTCTGGGCGTCTCGGAAAACCCCTATATCGTGATCTTTATGATTGTCGGGCTGCTTTTGATGATCGGCATGGTGATGGATATCAATGCCATCCTGATCATTCTGGCGCCGGTTCTGGTTCCGCTGACCCTTCAGATCGGGATGGACCCGATCCATGCCGGGATCATCTTTGTCCTTGCACTCAATATCTCGCTGATGACGCCGCCCGTCGGGGCCTGTCTGTTCGTGCTGTCATCAGTGACGGGTGAAAAGCTTGAAAAAATTGCTGCACAGCTTTGGCCGTTCCTTCTGGCCGAGTTGGGCGTGTTGTTCCTGTTTGCCTTCTGGTCGGATCTGGCACTCGCGATACCGCGACTGCTTGGCTTCCGCTAGGCCAGCGGGTTGAAGACAGCCCCGGTCAGTCCGGGCCGGGGCGCGCACCAAAACAAGATGCCGGACACCATAAAGTCGTTACATCAAGGAGAGGTAAGAATGAAAACCGTAAAGCGTTTGGGCGCTGCTGCCCTGGCAACTGCGATGCTGATGGGCAGCACCTCGATGGCGTTTGCCGAAACCAAGGTTCTGAAATTCGCGCATGACAACAAGGCCGACCCGTTTGAAAACCCGGCCCATGCCTGCACCGCGGTTTTTGCCAATATTGTCGAAGCTGACACCAATGGCGAAATCAAGGTCGAAGTCTATCCGTCCAACCAGCTTGGTTCGGCTGCCGAACATGTTCAGATGGTGCGCGATGACCTGATTCAGGCGACGCTGACCTCGACCGGTGCGCTGGCATCCTATTATCCGCGCATTGATGTTCTGAACCTTGCATTCGCGTTCGACAGCAACGCATCGACCTATGATGTGTTTGACGGTCCGTTCGGTTCGGCACTTGCATCGGATATCGAAGGCACCCTTGGTGACGTCAAGGTTCTTGGCTTCCCCGATACCGGCGGGTTCTTTGCTGTGACCAACTCCAAGCATTCCATCGCGACGCTTGAAGATTTCAAAGGCATCCGTATCCGTACCATGTCGCTGCCGTCGCATCAGAAAATCATGCAGGCGCTGGGTGCAGAAGCATACCCGATGGCCTGGGGTGAAGTTTATGCCGGCCTTCAGACCGGTGTGATCGATGGTCAGATGAACCCGGTTCCGACCGTGACCTTTGCCAAGTTCAACGAAGTCCAGGGCTACCTGACGCTGACCAACCACCTGTTCTCGCCTTACACCATGATGCTGTCGAAAACCTTCTGGGATGGTTTGACTGCCGATCAGCAGAAAATCATTCGTTACGCTGCGCAGTCTTGCGTTGTTGCAAGCCGTGGTGTTTCGCGCGTGATCGAGGCATCTGATCGTGGTCTTGCCGGTCTTAAGGACAAAATGGAAATCACCGCACTGTCGGCTGAAGACCGTGAAAAGTTCAAAGAAGCAACCCAGCCGGTCGTGGTCAAACACGTTCAGGAAAGCCTCGGTGACGAAGGCGTCAAGCTTCTGAACCTGTTCCAGCAGGAAGTCGATAAGGCCAACGCCAGCCGTTACATGGAATAAGCCGTTCCATCTGCCGAAGGGGCAGGGTTCTGCCCCTTCGGATTCCATTTTCCAATTTCATAAGACCAATAACAAAGGCACGGGCCATGCGGATTTTTTGCGCCTCGATTGCAACCGAGACCAATACATTTTCCCCTTTAAGAACTGATTTTTCCGATTTTCAGGAAAGCTTTTACGCACCTCCCGGCCAACATCCGGTCACACCGACGCTGTGCAGTGCCGTCTTTACCGAAGGCCGTCTTCGCGCTGCCAAGGAAGGCTGGGAACTGATCGAAGGAACCGCAACCTGGGCCGAACCGGGCGGGTTGGTCAGCCGCGAGACGTATGAACAACTCCGTGACGAGGTTCTTGGTCAGTTGCGCGCGGCCATGCCGGTGGATGGCGTGATCCTTGGCCTGCATGGGGCAATGGTGGCCCAGGATTATCTTGATTGCGAAGGTGATCTGATTTCGCGCATTCGCGATCTGGTCGGTCCGGATGTCGTGATCGGCACCAGTTTCGATCCGCATAGTCATTTGACCGCACTTCGGGTCGACAATGCCGACATTATCGTGGCGTTCAAGGAATTTCCCCATACCGATTTTGTCGAAACCGGCCGGGCGGTTGTTGATCTTGTCCTGCGCACCTTGCGTGGTGAAATCACCCCGACCAAGGCGGTGTTTGATTGCCACATGATCGAAGTTCTGCCGACGTCACGCGAACCGATGCGGTCCTTTATCGACCGGGCAAAGGATATGGAAGGCACGGGCGATATCCTGTCGATATCGTTCATTCACGGATTTATGGCTGGTGACGTTCCCGATCTTGGGGCCAAGGTCGTTGTCACCACCAACAATAACCCTGCGGAAGCCAAACAGATAGCACGAGACCTGGGGGTTGAGTTGTTTGGTTTCCGTGGGGCCACCCGTCCGACATTCCTTAAACCCGAAGCCGCCCTTGATCAGGCACTGGCATCCGATGCACAGCCGATTGTTCTGACCGATGTCTGGGATAATCCGGGCGGCGGTGTTCCGGGCGACAGCACGATTTTGCTGCGTGCGGTGATGGAACGCGGGCTTTCCGATTATGCCTTTGGCACGCTTTGGGATCCGATGGCGGTAAAGACCTGTTTCTCGGCTGGCGAGGGCGCGACATTGCCGCTGCGCTTTGGCGGAAAAACCGGGGCCCATGCGGGCGCACCCATTGATGCCGAGGTGGTGGTCAAAAAGCTTGAACGCGATGCCTGGCAGTATTTTGGCCAAAGCATCGTGCCGCTTGGTGATTGCGCGGTGATTGAACTTCCGGGCGGGGGCGAGGTCATTTTGAACACCAACCGGTCGCAAAGTTTCGATCCCAGCCTGTTTTCCAATATGGGCATCGATCCGAAATCAAAAAAATATCTGTTTATCAAATCGACCAATCACTTCTACGATGCCTTCGCCAAGATCGCGGGCGAGATCATCTATATCGATGTGCATGGTCCTTATCCGTCGGATCCGAAAACCAACGGATACCGTCATGTCAAACGTCCGCTTTGGCCGATTGTCGATGATCCGTTTGCCCAAAAGGCAGGCTGATTGTCGATTGCCACTGCACCCTTCGCGTCACCACCGAATATCAAAGGACGTTTTTCATGACCCGTTCACCGCAATATCCCGAACTTGATACGCCTTGTGCAGTGGTCAATCTTGATACGGTCGATCGGAATATCGATGCCTATCAGGCCTATTGCGACAAGCATGGGATTGCGCTGCGCCCTCATATCAAAACCCACAAACTTCCGGCCTTTGCCAAACAGCAACTTGATGCCGGGGCCAAGGGGATTACCTGTCAGAAAATCGGCGAAGCCGAAGTCATGGCCGATGCCGGCATGGATGACATTCTTCTGACCTATAACGTGTTGGGGGATCGCAAACTTGCCCGTCTGCGGGCTTTGTTTGACCGGGTCAAAACCCTGCGCGTGGTGGCCGATAACCTGCCGGTGATCAATGGTCTGTCGCGTGCCTTTGCCGATAGTGCCAAGCCGCTTGAAATCCTGATTGAATGCGATACCGGTGGTGGGCGCTGCGGCGTTCAGACCCCGCAGGCGGCCCTGGAACTTGCGCAAAAGATCAAGACCCTTCCGGGCATATCCTTTGCCGGTCTGATGACCTATCCGGCGGCCGGGGGTGGTGACAAGGTTGCCGCATTCTTTGGGGATGCGATGACCAAGCTTGCGGCGGTCGGCATTGACTGCCCGATCAGAAGTTCCGGCGGAACCCCCGACATGTGGAAGGCCCACGAGGTCGCCAATATCACCGAATACCGTATCGGTACCTATATCTATAATGACCGCTCGCTGATGGCGCGCGGTGTGTGTGCGGAAGATGATTGTGCGCTTCGTGTTTTGACCGAAATCGTGTCGCTTCCGGCCCCGGGCCGCGCGATCATTGATGCCGGGTCCAAGGTTCTGACATCTGATCTTCTGGGACTTGACGGGTATGGCTATGTGGTTGGTCATACCGATGTTGCGGTGGTCGGGCTTTCCGAAGAACACGGCATTTTGCATTTTGACGCGGGTCTGACCCCGTTTGAAATTGGCGAACGGATTGAAATCATCCCCAACCATGTCTGCGTGGTCAGCAATATGCTTGATCAGGTGCATCTGGTGCGCGGTGATGCAATCCAAACCGTCGATGTGGAAGCGCGCGGCAAGGTTCTGTAATCAAACGAAAATATGTTGGATGAGCCCGGAATTTACGCCGGGTCATGGTTGGGCAGATAGCCGGTAAACCCGGTAATCAGCCATTTTCCATCCGGCTGCTTTTCGCAGTAATAATGGGTTTTCCAAAGCAGACGGTCTTCTGTGCCGTCTGCTTTTTTGATGCGCCCGTTGAAATGTTTGCGCACCAGTGCCCGGTTGCCGGTGATGTCGATTTTTTCAAGTCGGGTGGCGCGAAATACCCCGTCAAACAGGTCTTCGGCAAAGTCGATCTTTTGGGCGTCGACGGCCTGGCGCAGCCATTCATCGCGATAGGCACCAAGGTCGGGAAACATCATTTTCCAGTCATCGGGATTATCGGATTTGCAGGCATCAATCGCGTAAAAGCCGTCTGCCTTGAAATCATCCGCAACCATTGACCAGTCGGCGGCGACAAAGGCCGCAATATCACGCAAAACCAGCATTTCCCAGATACGGGTGCGGTCGGTATCCGTGGACGGAAACGGGCAGGAACGGGGCAGGGGCATGGGGTGCTATCCGGTTGATATAAAAATTGTTTCCATCAGTTTCGCATCCCGGTCCCGACCAATCAATCATCGGGTATGAAAACGCGTAAAAATACGCATCCCTTATCCGAAGTGATTGCAAACAGGGTAAAATTGAAGAAAGATCGAAACAGGACGTCAATTCCTGTGGCGTTCAGTCCCGCAATGTCCGAGGTGCCGATGGCTTGGGGTGGTTTCACATCTGCTGAACTTGAATGGCAATATAATCCGCGCGAAACCGTGCCGGAATTCATGACCCATTTCGAACGGTTTGTGAAACTGTCCGATGAAACGCGTGCCCAGCTTGGCGGCAAGATCGATGTTCGCTTTGGCGACGGTCCCAAGGAAACCATGGATGTTTTCATGGCATCGGAACCGGGGGCTCCGGTTCATGTGTTTTTCCATGGCGGATATTGGCGCAGCCAGGACAAAAAGGATTACGCCTTTGTCGCCCGTGATCTGGTCGCGGCCGGGTTTACCGTGATTTGCCCGAATTATGATCTGTGCCCGGATGTGACGGTGGCTGATATCACCGACGAAGCCGTGCGCTGCATTGATTATATCTATCGCCATATCGAAGACTTTAACGGTGATCGCGACCGCATTTCGATTTCCGGCCATTCGGCGGGTGGTCAAATCGTGGCCCGTCTTGCCACCCATGACTGGGAAGAAACGCTTGGCGATCCGGCACCATTTTCCGCCGTTGTTCCGATATCGGGTGTGTTTGATCTCGAACCGGTCCGTCACACGACGCTGAATGAGGATATCCGGCTTGATGCGGCGTCTGCGGCGGATAACTCGCCAATGCTTGATGCGGTGCCGGTGGATGTGCGGATGATGGTGATTGTCGGCGGTAATGAAAGCCCGGAATTCGTTCGTCAAAGTGATGCCTATGGCGCCTATTGCGGCAGTGCCGGGCACAAGGTCCCGGTCTATAAGGCGTGGGGGGCAAACCACTTTACCGTGCTTGAAGAAGTCTTTTTGGGCACGGGGTCACTGTTTGGGCATCTCAAGCGGTTTCTGCTGCCCTAAACGACGGCAATTTCCATAAAAAACAGCATAAAAAACCGGTGCTCATCCTGTGACGGGGCGGTCCTGACGTGGTATAAAAAACGTCCGCTACCAAACTGAAATCAAAAATAATTCTACAGGAAGGCACATGCGTTTCATCACTGCTGAAGATATCGACAAATTTGTATCGCCCCGGGACCTGGTCGAAGCCCTGCGCAACGGATTTGCCCAAGGGTGCGAAGCCCCGCTGCGCAGCCATTTCAACATGGAACGCAGCAACGAGGATGATGCGACTTTCCTGATCATGCCGGCCTGGCAAAAGGACGGGGCCGCGGGGGTGAAAATCGCCGCCGTGGTGCCGGGGAATTCGGCGCGCAATCTTCCGGCGGTTTCGGGGACCTATGTTCTTCTGGATGCGGTAACTGGTCAGCCATCCGCCGTGATTGATGGTACCAAACTGACCACGCGCCGCACGGCCGCGGCATCGGCCCTGGCGGCGGATTATCTGGCGCGCAAGGATGCGACTGACATGGTCATGGTCGGATCGGGTGCGATGGCCCCGCAACTGATCAAGGCCCATGCATCGGTGCGCCCGATCAAAAATGTCACGATCTGGAACCGCAATGCCGATAAGGCGACAAAGCTTGCCGCGGAAATTGCCGAACTTGGTTTCAATGCGTCGGGTACTGATGATCTTGAAACGGCCTGTAAGTCCGCAGACCTGATTTCATGCGCCACCCTTTCGACCGAACCGCTTGTGCGCGGTGACTGGCTGCGCGACGGCACCCATGTTGATCTGGTCGGTGCTTTCAAACCAACCATGCGCGAAACCGATGATGGCGTGATGGCAAAATGCCGGATCTTTGTCGACAGCGTCGAAGGGGCCAGTGCCGAAGGCGGTGATGTGGTTCAGGCGATCAATAGTGGTGCGATCGCCAACACCGATATTCTGGGCGATCTGTTCGGTCTGACCCGCGGGGACGTTTCCGGACGCCAAAGCGACGGGGAATGCACCGTTTTCAAATCGGTCGGTCATTCGCTTGAAGATTTCTTTGCCGCAGTCGCCGTGGTAAAGGCGGTCGAAAAATGATCAGTGCCGATCTGTTCGCCCCGGAACCGCTCGAAGCGTTTCGTGGCAAAATCAAACCGGAATGGATTGATTTCAACGGGCATATGAATGTCGGCTATTACGTCGTTGCCTTTGATCTGGGATCGATGGCGTTCCTTGATGCGGTGGGGATGGGATATACTTATCCCGAACGGCGCGGCGGGTCGACTTTCGGGCTTGAAATGCATGTGACCTATGATCGGGAAATTCATCAGGATGACCCGTTCGTCATCTATACAAGGGTGCTTGATTGCGATCAGAAACGCATTCACATGTATCATGAAATGCGCCATGGCACCGAAGGCTGGCTGGCCTCGACCAACGAAATCATCACCATGCATATCAATATGGCGGAACGCCGGTCGGCCCCGTTTCCCGATGATATCATGACGACCCTTAACCGGATCCGCGAAGCCCATGCCGAACTTCCGATCCCGTCCGGGGTCGGGCGCAAAATCGGCATTCGCCGCAAGTAAAATGGAAACCCCCGCAGTCATCGATGCGGGGTTTTCTTTTGGGCCTATGGGCGGGTTGCCATATAAAGTCGGCACATCTCTCCCGACAGATTGACATCCTGATCACGCAGAAATGTCAGGCCAAGCTTTTCCAGCATGTGAATGGATGGGCCATTGTCAGGCAGGCAATACCCGTAAACCTTGTCAAACCCATATGTGTTCCAGCCATGATCAAGCAGGGCAGAACAAACTTCATAAGCATATCCCTTGCCCTGATGGGTCTCGGTCACGGCATAGCCGATATCGGGCGCATCAAGGGTTTCGCGTTTGACAAAACCGATCAGTCCAATCGGGTTTCGGGTTGCCTTTTCAACGGCAACACACATTCCAAATCCCAGCTTTTCATAATTCTCGCGAAAGCGCAGATCGATGTAATCGCGCGCAGCGGCAAGATCATGGATATTGCGATCGCCGATGAACCGGATCCAGCCCGGTTCGTTCAGTAGTTGCAGGATGAACGGGGCATCGTCATGGTTGGCTTCGCGCAGGATGGTGCGCGGTGTTTCAAGAATGGTCATGATGTGGGGCGCTTGTTATGGTGGAAACTGTCGATCAAAACTGTAGCGTGAATTCCATGTAATCAAAGCCGTTTTTCGTTTGCAAACGCGGAGGAAACAATGCCGGTCAAGCCCATCAAACTGACATTCGAAGGTGCCCACGGGGCGGAACTGGCCGCAAGGCTTGATTTGCCGGTCGGGCCGGTGCGGGCCTATGCGCTGTTTGCCCATTGCTTTACCTGCAGCAAGGATTTGACTGCGGCGCGTAAAATTGCCCAGTCCCTGACCTTGCAGGGGATCGGCGTTTTGCGATTTGATTTTACCGGGCTTGGTGGATCGGGTGGAGATTTTTCATCGACCAATTTTACATCGAACCTTGAAGATCTGCGACGTGCAGCAGATTTCATGCGTCATGAATTTGCCGCGCCAAAACTTTTGATAGGCCATTCGCTGGGCGGCGCGGCGGTTCTTGCCGTGGCCGATAGCGTGCCCGAGGCAACGGCAATTGCCACCATCGGTGCCCCGGCCGATGTCGAACATGTCACCCATAATTTTGACGATTACCTTGCCGATATCGACCGCGACGGGCAGGCGGAAGTATCGCTTGGCGGGCGTCCCTTTGTGATCAAGCGGCAGTTTGTCGATGATCTGCGCAATCACAGCATCGAAAAATCGGTGGCCAGGCTGCACAAGGCGTTGCTGGTTTTGCATGCGCCGATGGATCAGACGGTGGGGATTGAAAATGCCGGGCGGATTTATGATGCGGCCAAACATCCCAAAAGCTTTGTCTCCCTTGATGATGCGGATCATTTGCTGCGCAATCCCGATGATGCCCAATATGTGGCAACGGTGATTGCCGCATGGGCGACGCGTTATATTCCAAAAGCCGTGGAAGACATTCCGGAACCGGCCGAAGGCGTGGTGGTGCGCGAAACCGGTCTTGGCAAATTCCAGTCGATGGTCATTGCCGGGCAGCATCGCATGATTGCCGACGAGCCGGAAAATGTCGGCGGGTTTGACAGCGGTCCGTCACCCTATGATTTTCTTGCGGCTGGGCTTGGGGCCTGTACGGTCATGACGCTTCGCATGTATGCCGATCACAAACAAATACCGGTTGATGGTATCCGGGTCGAAATCCGCCATCAGAAAGTTCACGCGGATGATTGCGCCGAATGTGCGTCGGAAAAAATCGGCAAGTCGGGCAAGATTGACCGGTTTGACCGCCTGATCACCCTGCATGGTGATTTTACCGATGACGTGCGCAAACGGCTGCTTGAAATCGCGGATAAATGCCCGGTCCATCGGACACCGGAAGCCAGTTCCGTCATCGTGACCCGGGAACACGGGGCTTGACCCGAGGCATCCCAAACAAAAAAAGCCCGGCATATGGGGATATGCCGGGCTTTTGTGTTCGGATCGATCCGATTACGGTTTTGCCGCAACCACGATGAATTCGACAAGGTATTCCGGGGTGGCAAGCTTTGCCTCGCCGCATGCACGCGCCGGGGTGTGGCCCTGCGGTACCCAAGCATCCCAGATTTCGTTCATGGCAGCGAAGTCTTTCATGTCAGCCAGCCAGATGGTGGTCGACAGGATGTTTTCCTTGCTCGAACCGCATTCGGCCAGAAGCGCGTCAACCTTTGCCAGGCATTCTTTGGTCTGGTTGGTCACGTCGCTTTTGGGATCGCCAACCTGGCCTGCAAGATAGATGGTGTTGCCGTGAACAACGGCCTGGCTCATACGCGGGCCGGTGTGGAAACGTTGAACGCTCATGAAGCTCTCCTTTGGTGACAAAATTGAATAATTTATTCGGGTTTAGCTACCACGCTTTTGCACACCGCACCAGTCTGCAATGAACAGCGCAAGGACCTCGGTGACTTCCATCATCGATGCGATTGAAACCCGTTCATCAATGCCGTGAATCCGTTCGGCCTTGGGCCCGTAACAGGTGGCCGGGATATTGCCGTAAATCTGGAAGAAACGGGCATCCGTGGTCGCGGTCGAGGCATAGTTTTTAATCGCGTTTCCGGTCACTTCCTGATGGATATCGCCAATCATCGTCATCATCGGATGATTGGTATCCATCTCGCATCCTTCGGCCTGAAAACCCCGATAGGTGATGTCGATCTTTGCACCCTTGCAGGCCGGATGATTATCAAGCGCGCTTTGCCTGACCATCTCGATGGTTTCGCGCACTTTTGCAAGCTCCATCCCCGGATAGAAACCGACACGGATATCGGCCGTACATACCGGTGGCACGGTTGATGCCCATTCACCGCCTTCGATCTTGCCAAGGTTGAAGTTCACGGGGTGAACATGCGCCCCGTATGCACAGTGCCGGTCGGTCGGATGGTTCCAGATATCTTCGACTTCTTTGAGAACTTCAAAAAAGCCAAAGGCCGCCTCAATCGCGTTGCTCCCGGCCGAGGTATCCAGAACGTGCGCCGGGCTTCCCGATACATGGATCTGGAACCACATTACACCAAGCTGTGCGGTCATAAGCGTCTGGTTGAACGGTTCGGGAATGATCGCGCAATCGGCACGATACCCGGCATGAAGACAGGCAAGTGCACCATTGCCGGTGCATTCTTCCTCGATCACCGATTGCAGGGTGACCGGGGCGGCGGGTTCAAGCCCGATATCATGAAGTGCCCGAAGGGCATGGCAATAGGCAATGATACCGGCCTTCATATCACCGGCACCGCGTCCATAAAGCCAGTCACCATCGACATGCGGATCAAACGGACCGCGACGCCATTGATCGACCGGTCCGGTCGGCACTACATCCATATGCCCGTTCAGGATCAGGCTGCGACCGGTCGGATTTTTCGGGCGGTGCAAGCCGACAACATTTTCGCGTCCGTCATAGGTGTCAATAACCGGCGGGGAAAAGCCCGGCTGATCGCGCAATGCGTCGATGTCGATCGTCACACGTTCAACATCCAGTCCCATTTGGGTAAACTGATCGGCGATCCAGTCTTGCGCCGATGCTTCATTGCCCAAAAGACTGTCATGACGCACCAATGCGCAAAGATCATCAATCGCCTGTGATGTGCGGTCGGCAACCGCCTTGCGAAGGGTGGCGCGATCAAAACCGGTCATGCTGTTTTCTCCATCAGGCGGGGGGCTTTCATCCCTGCCGGTATTTGATCATTTCCCAGATGCAAGTGTCGGGCGGCTTGCCGACAGGGCATCTTCGCTTACTCCAAGCTTTTCCATATGGGCCGGAATGCCGTTGCCACAGATCAGGCTTGCGGCATATTCACCCATGGCGGGGGCTGTCTGAATGCCATAGCCACCCTGGCCTGCCAGCCAATAGAAGCTGTCATCTTGCGGATCAAAGCTTGAAACAGGATCGCCATCAGCAAAGAAGCTGCGCAACCCGGCCCAGGATTCACCCGGGCGACGGACCACAACGCTGGTCGCGGTCATCAGACGGTCAATCGCAATGGCGATATCAAGTTCTTCGGGCTGGACATCATGGGGTTCGGTCGGGGTTTTATCGGCGGGCGATACCAGCAACCGGCCTGCGTCTTCCTTGAAATACAGGCTTTCGTCAAGGGCCGCGACCATCGGAAGACCATGAATATCCATGCCATCGGGCGCATCCACCATCACGGCAGTCCGGCGTTTTGGCACAATGCCAAGCGGTTTGACACCGGCCTTGGTGGCGATGTCATCGGCCCAGGCACCTGCGGCATTCACAAGGATTGCACCGCTATGAACATCGCCATTGGCAAGGGTGACCTGCCAGTTATCACCGGCTTTGGCAATCGCACTGACATCGGCCTTGATGACAAGATTGCCACCCACGGCCTTGAACTGACGGATAAAGCCCCAGTGAAGGGCATGAACATCAATGTCCATCGCATCGGGTTCATGCGCACCCTTGGCGATCAGATCGGTATTAAGGATCGGTACGATTTCCTTAAGCGCATCCGGGGTCAGTTCTGTAAAATTCGCGCCGTTTGCCCTGCCCTCGGAAATCAGGGCATCAAGTTCGGCTTCTTCGCCTGGCCCGGCATACATGATGATCCCGCGCGGGGTCAGGATCGGGTTTTCGGTAAAACCGGCTGGCGGGTTCAAAAAGAAATCGCGACTTGCCGTCGACATCTTGCGGATGATTTTCGGGCCATAGGTTTCGCTATAAAGGGCGGCGGACCGTCCGGTGCTGTGATAGCCCGGCTGATCTTCGCGCTCCAGAACGGTTACGGATTTTCCCGCCTTGGCCAGAAAATATGCGGCCGACATACCGGCGATGCCGCCGCCAATAATCAGGATGTCTGAATGGGTCATTTGGGGCCTTCTGATATCGAAATGTTTTTGTTGGTGGCGCCAAAGGCGCTTAGAAACTGATACAGGTTTTCTGCCAGCGTGACGCTAACATAACCACCTTCCTGCACTATCACGGTTGGGCAGGTAAGGGTGCCAATTTTTTCACCGATCCTGGAAAAACCATCCGGGCTGACAGCAAGGCCGCCAAACGGATCATCGCGCGATGCATCAAGACCAAGTGCGACCACCACCGCATCGGCCCCGAATTCGTCAATCGCGGCCATCGCCCGATCAAGTGCGGCAAGGAACACGTCATCTCCACTGCCCAGTGCCAATGGATAGTTCTTGTTAAAACCAACCCCGTCCTTGGCACCGATTTCTTCGGTATTGCCCCAGAAGAATGGATAAAAATCCATCGGGTCGGCATGGATCGAAAGGGTCAGCACATCGGACCGTTCATAGAAAATATGCTGGGTGCCGTTGCCATGATGCAGGTCGACATCAAGGATCGCCACCCGGTCATGTTTTTTGCGCAATTCCTGTGCGGCAATCGCACTGTTATTCAGATAACAGAACCCGCCGGCAAGGTTGGAACTGGCGTGATGTCCGGGCGGACGACACAGCGCATAGGCCGATTGCGCACCGCCATCACGTACATGACGGGTGGCTGAAATCGCGGTTTGCGCACTGGCATAGGCCGATTGCCACGTGGTTTCCGATATCGGGCAGGATGTATCACCCAGATGAAAACCGGCCTTGCCGGCATGATGGCGCGGGTAGGGGCCATTACGATCAAACGGGTGAATGTTGGGGATCACCAGCTCCGACCCGCCTGCGGCAATCCATTCCGGGTAAATGGTTTGCAGGAAATTCAGATATTGATTGTCATGAATGGCGGCAATCGGGGCCATGCCCGCATCTGATGGTGCACAGACCTCAAGCCCCAGCCGCGCAATTGCCGTATGCAGGATTTCGGCGCGTTCGGGGACTTCGGGGATCGGCTTTTTCTCGCCCGCGACAATGAATGTCTTGCCGTGGTGGCGTAACTGATCGTCTGAGAAATAGGCACGCATCATCGCTGCCGCCTTTCACTGTTACGTGGATAAACGGTTGTCGTATCAACTGGTTCGTCGTTTCAGGCGGGCTAGAAGGCGACCTTGTCAGCCCCTTTAAGCCCCAAAATCGCACGCGCCTCGTCCGGTGTTGCGATTTCAAGTGACAACCCGTCCAGGATTTCGCGGATTTTGCGAACCTGTGATGCGTTGTCCGGCGCAAGTTCGCCCTTGCGCAGATAAAGATTGTCTTCAAGTCCGACCCGGACATTGCCGCCCATCGCGGCTGCCATGCTGGCAAGCGGCATCTGATGACGACCGGCCCCCAGAACCGAGAACTGGTATTGATCACCAAACAGCTTGTCGGCGGTGCGTTTCAGATGGGCAAGGTTATCGGGATCGGCCCCGATCCCGCCCAGAACACCCAGCACAAACTGGATAAAGATCGGGCCCTTGATCAGGTCGCGGTCAACGAAATGGGCAAGGGTATAAAGATGGCCGACGTCATAGCATTCAAATTCGAACCGCGTGCCGTTGGCTTCGCCAAGGTCGGCCAGAATGGTTTCGATGTCGGAAAACGTGTTTTTGAAAACAAAGTCGCGGCTGCTTTCAAGAAATTCCGGTTCCCAGTCATGTTTCCATTCGCTGCGTCCCGCAAGGGCCGGAAACAGTCCGAAATTCATCGTCCCCATATTGAGCGACGCCATTTCCGGTGATGCATGGGTGGCGGCACGAATGCGGTCCTTGACCGTCATGGTCATGCCGCCGCCGGTCGAGATATTGATCACTGCATCGGTTGCGGCCTTGATCTTGGGCAGGAAATCCATGAACAGGTCGGGATCCGGGCTTGGAAAGCCGGTCTTGGGATCACGGGCATGCAGATGCAGGATCGATGCGCCGGCATTGGCCGCATCAATCGCCTGCCTGGCGATTTCATCGGGTGTGATGGGCAAATGAGGGCTCATGGACGGGGTGTGAACCGATCCGGTAACCGCACAGGTGATGATAACTTTCCGGCTCATGAAAAGGCTCCGGCGACGAGAAGTTCATCCTGAAGTTCGGCAAGGGCGGCACGCAATGGCACCATAATGTCGTCGAACTGTTCGGGCTTGATGGTCATGGGCGGGCAGACCATCACGTGATCGCCCCGATATCCGCCGCGTGTACGGCGCCAGTAAATGATCAATCCCTTGTCATAGGCGATATCGACCAGTCGGGCGGCCGCCATATGTTTGGGATCAAGCGGTTCCATGGATTTGCGATCCTTGACCAGTTCAACCGCAAGCAACAATCCCTTGCCGCGTACATCGCCGATCATGGTGAATTCATCTGACAGCTTGGAAAGTTCGGCTTTCAATGCCGCACCGCTTGTTGCGGCATTTTCAAGAAGACCGTCTTCATCAATCACATCAAGAACCGCATTCCCCGCCGCACAGGCAAGCGGGTTCCCGGCATAGGTATAGCCATGGATAAACCCGCCATGATCAAGAACCGGGCCGACAATACGATCGGGCGCAATCATCGCACCAAGCGGCGCATAACCCGCGGCCAACCCCTTGGAAACGGCAAGGATATCGGGCGTGATGCCCCAATGTTCGCAGGCAAAATATTTGCCGGTCCGACCGGCCCCTGTCATGACCTCGTCATAGATCAGAAGAATACCGTATTGATCGCAAATCTCGCGGATGCGGCCATAATAACTATCCGGTGCAACCAGCGCGCCGGTTGCCGCCCCGCCAACCGGTTCCATGATGAAACCAAGAACGGTTTCCGGACCCTGTTTGATGATCTCTGCTTCGAGCATGTTGGCATATTTGATGCCGCGATCATGATCGGACAGATCATCACGATCCAAATAACAGGTCGGGGCAGGGATTTTGGGTTGATCGACCATCATCGGCGCGAACGGCGCATGCATCGGCGTATAGCCGGTCAGGGCAAGCGCACCAAGGGTGGAGCCATGATAGCTTGGGAACCGTGAAATGACTTTGGTGCGCTGGGGTTCGCCCTTGGCCAGTGCGTATTGGCGGGCAAGCTTGATGCAGCTTTCAACTGCCTCGGACCCGCCCGAAACAAAGAACACCCGTTCAAGATCGCCCGGTGCACGTTCGGCCAACCGCCAGGCAAGGTTTTCGGCCGCGTCATTTTCAAAATGCAGGCGATAGGCGAAACTTGCCTTTTCAAGCTGTGCATTCATCGCGGCAATCACGCGCGGATCACTATGGCCGATATTGCTGACCATCGCCCCGCTGGACGCATCGATATAGCGTTTGCCATCGACGTCCCACATATAAACGCCTTCGGCGCGGTCAATCAGCGGGCGGCGCGACCGGCTTTGATAAAACAGGCGGGATTCCCGGTTATGACCGACCGGATTTTTCATATCATGCGTCATTTATGGTGGCTCTCCTGAACCGGTATCAGCGATCCTTAGTCCTGATGACCGGGCAACAACACACAATTACGTGCCGCGATATGCATAAAGATATCGGCACCTTCCTGATGGGGGCGGGCATCAATCGGATTGATCACCTGCCAGTCACGGCCATTGGCCGTAACGAAATATCGGGCCTGCTGGCCAAGATAATCGACTGTCTTGATCTTGCCGGGAATGGCGATGCTGCCCTCCTTGGCGCTGTTTTGATCTGACAGTTCAATCTTTTCCGCACGGATGACCGCACGGACATCCTTTGATCCGTTGGCCTTGGCGGTTTGTTCCGCTGTGGTCAAAAGCGTTTCACCACTTTGCAGATTAACACTGGTAAAGGCCGCATCCGGGCTGCCAAGGTTTGCGGCAATAATGTTGGAATGTCCCAGGAAGTCGGCAACGAATGCGGATGCCGGATTGTTATAAACATCTTCCGGGGCGCCTTCCTGTTCGACGATGCCGTTATTCATCACCACCAGCTTGTCAGACATGGCAAGGGCCTCTGACTGGTCATGGGTGACAAAGACGGTTGCAACGCCCAGTTCGCGTTGAATGCGTTTAAGCTCGACCCGCATTTCTTCGCGCAGGTTTGCATCAAGGGCGGATAGCGGTTCATCAAGCAACAGCACATCGGGTTCGATCACAATCGCACGCGCAAGCGCAATACGCTGTTGCTGGCCGCCGGAAAGCTGATTGGGATACCGGTCCGCCACATGGGGAAGTTGCACCAGTTCAAGCGCGTCGGTAACTTTCTTGGCAATGTCGGCCTTGGCGACTTTGCGGTATTTCAGGCCAAAGGCGATATTGTCGAAAATCGTCTTGTGCGGGAACAGGGCGTAGTTCTGAAACACAAGGCCAAGATTGCGCTTATGGATCGGAAGACTGTTGACCCGTTTGCCCCGGATCAGCAAATCACCCTCGGTAACGTCGGTCAGACCTGCAATCATGCGCAAGGTTGTCGTCTTGCCACAGCCCGACGGGCCAAGGAAGGTGACAAAGCTGTTATCAGGTACGGTCAGATCCATGCGTTTGACCGCGGTGAATTCCCCGTAACGTTTCACGACATTTTGCAGTTCAACAGCGTTGGTTGTGTCTGCCATTGTTAGATACCCTGTCAGAATAAATGTGCCTGCCGCCATTGCGGGGCAGATGTGTCCTGGCCGGTTGTGCGAAGGCCAGGACACAGGTTCAGGTGTGCAATCGGGCCTTAATAGCCGCGCTGCACACGAGAGAAGGTTTTCGACCAGTCAGCTTCGTTTTCGTTCCAGTATGCCGGATCAAAGAAGCTAAGCGATGCAAGCGTGCCTTTCGGGTCGAACGCTGGCAGGGTCGGGATGATTTTGCCAAGATCGACCTTGTTCGGGTCAAGGGCCGGTGGGTAGCTCTGACCTTCGGCAACTGCAATCGCCACTTCGGGTTCAAGCATGAAGTTCAGAAGTTCTTCACAGGCGGCCATCGGGCTGCCGCGCAGAACAAACAGACATTCCTGCCAGCCAAGACCACCCGCCGGATCAAGATAACCAATGTCATGGCCCTGATCCTGAAGCGCCTTGATACGGCCCGACCAGCCTTCGGTGACATAGATTTCTTCTTCGGCCAGAAGGCTCATCAGTTCCGCGCCCGAACTCCAGTATTTAAGGGCCAGATCACGGTGCGAACGGATCATGTCCCAAACCGCATCGATATCCTTGATATTGTTCGGGTCCTGATCGGACTGAAGCGCGCCGTACCAGATACGGGTTTTCCATTCACCCCAACCGCCAATCTTGCCTTTATAGGCCTCATCGACCATCAGCTTGGCACCCTTGGCCTTGGCTTCGTCGTCGCTGATATATTTGCGGTTATAGGCAATGCCCGTGGTGCCGTAATCATACGGAACCGCCGAAAGCGTGCCGTCACTGATCTTGCGCAGCGGATCAATCAGGGTCGGGATCACGTTTTTAAGGTTCGGGATATTGGCTTCGTTCAGTTCGGATGTCAGTTCCAGACCGTGATAGCGCGCATAGTCAAATACACCTGACAGGTGGGCAAGGTTGAATTCGCCCGGCTGGCCGGCCTTGACGCGTGCGATATATTCATCTGCCCCGCCAAAGGTGCCGGAAATGACCTTGATGCCGGTTTTCTGGGTATAGGGCGCGAAGGCATATTTTTCGAATGCCTCGGAAACGACGCCGCCCCAACCGTCAAAGCGGACCTGTTCCGGGGTGGCTGCGCGCGCATTTTTGGCAAGCATGCCCATCGGGCCGCCGGTGACACCGGCAACAACACCGGCCGCGCCAAGGGCGGTCAGGAATGTGCGACGGCTGATATCGCCATCACGGTAACGATTAAGCAGGCGTTCATAGCGTTTCGTATCGTCCATTTAAGGCCTCCTGATAAAACAATTTGTTCCGTTATCGGTTTTGTTCTTGGTCGTTGGTCTTTTGGTCTTGTTGTTGGTTTTGGCGGTTACCCGCGATATTCGAAATCCACTAGGCAGTCTGTGTCTTGCGGTTTGATGCCCGAAACTTGCGTGCGGACATGACCCGCGCAATCGATGCGGCAATCAGCGGAAGGGCGATGGTAAAGATCACCATGACCGCACCAAGCGCGTTGATTTCCGGGCTGATGGAGTTGCGCAGCATGGCAAAAATCTGGGTCGGGACTGTTTCCACACCACCCGGTTTCCAGAACAGGGTGCCGGTGATGTCATCAAAGGAAATCGTAAAGGAAAACAGCATCCCGGCCATCACGGCCGGCAGCATCAGCGGCAGGGTGATTTCAAAGAATGTCTGAACCGGGGTGGCCCCCAGGCTCATGGCGGCTTCTTCAACGTCGCGGCGGATCGATACCAGACGCGCCTGAACCACAAGCACCACAAAGGGCAGGGTAAAGACAACATGCCCCATCAAAAGCAGGCCAAAGCTTTTGGGCATGGAAAGCGCCTGAAGGAACAACAGCAACGCAACCGCAAGAACCACTTCGGGGATCAGGATCGGCGCAACCAGCAAGGTCGAGATCGTCCGTTTCCCGGGGAAGTCATAGCGCACCATGGCAAGGGCAGCCATGGTGCCAAGCGTTGTTGACACCGCACTGGTCAAAAGGCCCAGCAACAGGGACGTTTTGAACGCCCTTACGATGGCATCATTGTTCCAAAGCGCTTCGAACCAGCGCAGTGAAAACCCTTCGATCGGAAATCCGCCAAACTGATTGGCGTTGAATGCCAGAAGGATCACCACGGCAACAGGGGCAAACAGGAACAGATAAACAAGGATCGTGGCAATACGGATCATCGACCAGCCGGACATTGTCATATACCTCCCTTACTTGAAGCTCTTGGCGATCTGATCGATGCCGAGATAGCGGGTGTAAATGACGACCAGCGCGCCCAGAAGGGCCAGCAGGACGAGTGAAAGTGCCGATCCAAGCGGCCAGTTCAACTGGGTGACGATGGCTTCAAACACCAGATTGGCGAACATCGCATCGCGTGGGCCGCCCAGAACAATCGGGGTGATATAGGTCCCCGCCGCCAGCACAAAGCACAGAAGCGACCCCGCCGCCAGACCGGGAAGCGAGAGTGGCAAGGTGACTTCGCGAAAGGCCTGAAATCCGGTGCAGCCAAGGCTTTGGGCTGCTTCGGTCAGGTTCTTGTCAATGCCATCAAGGCTGACATAAACGTTCAGGATCATGAAAGGCAGCAGATAATGTACCAGTCCCAGCACAACCGTGGTCTGGTTATATAGCATCTGGATCGGTTCATCGATGATGCCAATTGACAGCATCACGGTATTAAGTGCGCCCGACGTGCCCAGAATATTGATCCATGACATGGTGCGGATGATGTAGCTGATCCAGAATGGCAGCATCAGCATCAAAAGCAGAAACGCCTTTGATTTCATCGGTGTATTGGCAACGAAATAGGCCGGGATATACCCAACCAGCGCACAGATCACCGTGGTGTAAAAGGCAATGGCAAAGGTTTGAAACAGAATATCGCGATAGAACCGGTCGCCAAGGACCTCGATCCAGTTATCAAGATAAAAGCCGACCTGATCGGCCCCGGTTGAGGTGCGCAACCAGAACGAATAGACGACGATAAACAGCATCGGGATGATCAAAAGCAGCCCGACTGTTGCCAGTGATGGCGATAACAGCATCCAGGGTGCGCGACGCGCCCCGGCGATATCTGCGGCCATTTATGCCTCCCGTTATTGTGCTCCGGCGATGCCGTGCGCGGTTATTTGGCCGTTGAAATATTTTCTGGAACCATTTCACCCCAGACTTGCGCATAGCGCAAATAGATAAGTAGAATAGATCCCATAGCCAATAACTATGGGATGGCTGACCATACCGGTCCGGGGGATGAAATGAACGAATTGATGCGCCGCCAGTTTGACTGGAACCTGTTGCACACATTCACCGTCATTGTCGAAGAACGCTCGATAACCGGGGCGGCCAACCGGCTTTTATTGCGACAGCCCAGTGTCAGCAACGCCCTGAAACGGCTTGAAGATCAAATCGGTGCGCGCCTGATTGACCGCGAACGCGGGCGGTTTGAAGTCACCGAGCAGGGCTTGGCGCTTTATCATGAATGTCGCGAAATCTGTGGGGCGATCGGGCGATTGTCCGATGTGATGTCTGATAGCGGTAATCAATTGACCGGGCATCTGCATTTGTGGCTGGCCAGTCATGTGGTGTTTCCGCCTCTTGATGATGCGCTGTTTGATTTCAACCGGTCCCATCCCGAAGTGACCTATGAAATCAATGTCGCGACCTCGATGCATGTGATTGATCAGGTGCTTTCACAACAGGCAAGTTTTGGCATCTGTCTGGTCAAGGAACAGCACCCCAGGCTTGAATATCGCAGGCTGTACCGCGAACATTTCGGCTTTTTCTGTGGGCCGACCCATCATTTGTTCGGAAAAAGGGACCTGACGCTTGCCGATTTGCGCAGCGAAGCATTCGTGTCGTTTTCCACTGACCAGTTGACGGATGCACTGGCCCCGGTGGCCATTCTGCGCGCCCAGCAGGGGATGAAGGGGAAGGTCGTTGCGGTAAGTCCCCATCTTGAAGAAGTCCGGCGTCTGATCAATGCGGGGCTTGGCATCGGGCCACTGCCGATCCATGTGGTGCAAAACGCCACCGAACGCGGCCAGTTGTGGCGTTTACCCCCTTATGACGCGCCGCCTGCTATTGATATCTATCTTGTAACCAACCCGCGCATGTCGCTCAGCCGGGCGGAACGGTTTTTCATCGATAACCTGACCGCGCGCCTTGAAAATGCCCCCGATGGATATTTTGTCTATCCCTGACGGGATCGTTCACGGCTTCGGGACTTGCGTCTTGGGGGCGATTGCGCAAGCATGGCGCCAAATTCAATCTTGCCATCAGGAACACTTATGAAACTGGTCTATTTTTCGTGGGTCAAGGACCGCATCGGTTTTGGCGAAGAAGACATTGATCTGCCTGATCATGTCAAAACCGTTGACGGGCTTTTGGCCTGGCTTCCCGAACGTGGCGAAAATTTCGCCAATGCCCTTGCCGATCCCGCGATCATCCGTGTTGCGGTCGATCAGGAATATGCAACATCCGATGCCGATGTGACCAAAGCCCGCGAGATCGCGCTGTTTCCGCCGGTCACGGGCGGCTAATCATCATACAAAAAGGGCGCCGCAAATTTGCGACGCCCTTTAATCATCATACTATTTCGGGGCGTCAGTCCGCGACCGTTGCCGTCTGCGTCAGACTGTCAAAGAACTCCTTGCGGCCCAGCGTTCCGGAAATCTTGCCCTCGCGGGTCAGAATGACCGGGTTCTGGGTGATGGACCGCATATCAATCAGATCCTTAAGCAGCACCTCATCCTTGGCGACAAAGATGATCGTATTGTCGGTCGGATCCAGATCGGCCGGAAGGCTGCCGTCATAATTGATCAGCTTCAGCTCCCCGCGCGCACCATTGGTTGCGGCACGCACAACACCGTTTTCAAGGGTGATCCGGATGTTTTCATCTTCGATCTGAAGATCACCCGAACCGTTGCGCTGATCCTTGGCAACACGCTGCATGATGGCGCGACCGCGCAGGATATTGACCGGGTTCATATGGGCGACAAAGTCGGCAACATATTCATTGGCCGGACGCAATGCGATGTCTTCGGGGGTGCCATGCTGAACCACATAGCCGCCTTCCATGATTGCGATCGAATTGCCAAGCTTCATGGCTTCGTCAAGATCATGACTGACAAACAGAATGGTCTTGTTGAGCTTTTCCTGAAGATCAAGCAACTCGTCCTGAAGCCGGTTACGGATCAGCGGATCCAAGGCCGAAAACGGTTCATCCATCAAAAGGATCGGTGCATCGGTCGCAAAGGCGCGGGCAAGGCCGACACGCTGTTGCATGCCACCGGACAATTCATGGGCATATTTGTCCGCCCATTCATCAAGCCCGACCAGTGCCAGTTTTTCATTGACGATGTCACGGCGTTCCTTGCTGCCCATACCGCGCAGCTCAAGCCCGAAGCCGACATTTTCCGCAACCGTACGCCATGGCAGCAGCCCGAATTGCTGGAACACCATGGCAACGCATTCACGGCGCAGCTTGCGCAATGTCGGGCCATCGCATTTGGTGACATCGGCCATCCAGTCGCCATCGCGCACCCGCAACGATCCGCGCGACACGGTGTTCAGTCCGTTCACACAGCGCAGAAGCGATGATTTGCCAGACCCTGAAAGCCCCATAAGAACGCAAATCTCGCCTTCGGGAACGTTGAAGCTGACATCGGCAACGCCAAGAACGTTGTTGGTTGCCTCGGCGATTTCAGCGCGCGTTTTGCCTTCATCCAGCAGTCTGAGCGATTCAGCCTGACGGTCGCCAAAGATCACATCAATATTATCGAATTCAACAGCATTGGTCATGATCACTGCCCCGTTGTTTCGGTGTTTTCGCGACGGCAAATGCGATCAAGCACAATGGCCAGAATCACAATTGCAAGGCCCGCTTCGAAACCCTGGGCGACATTCACGGTGTTAAGTGCGCGCACCACCGGTTTGCCAAGGCCGTCGGCACCGACCAGGGCTGCGATCACAACCATGGAAAGCGACAGCATGATGCATTGGGTCAGGCCCGCCATGATTGACGGCATTGCTGATGGCAATTCGACCTTGAACAGAAGCTGGCGCGGGGTGCAGCCGAAACTTTCACCGGCTTCAAGCAAGGCCTTGGGTGTGCTTGAAATACCCAGATGGGTCAGGCGGATCGGGGCGGCGATGGCAAAGATCACGGTTGAAATCAGACCCGGAACAACCCCCAGACCAAACAGAATAAGGGTCGGGATCAGATACACGAACGTCGGGATCGTCTGCATAAGATCAAGAACCGGGCGCATGGCCTGATAAAGCCACGGCCGATGGGCCGATGCCACGCCAAGCGGCACGCCGATCACCATGCAGAACAGCGACGCATAAATCACCAGAGCCAGCGTCTCCATCGTTTCTTCCCAATAGCCCAGATTGACAATCAAAAGCAGGGACAGAACGGTGAAAGCCGTCAGCTTCCAGGATTTGTGCAAAACAGCCGCCAGGGCGCCAAAACCGGCAATAATCAATAGCGGCGGCAACCACACCAGAAAATCGATGGTGTTTTCAATAATGAATTCAAGAACATCCGAGATGGTATAAAAAACGAAATCAGCATGTTCGTTCAGACCATCCATCAAGGACGATATCCACTGTCCCAGCGGAATCTTTGTTTCCGTGAGCCATTCCATGGGAATATTTCCGTTGTTTTCAAAGTAAATAAAGATGCGATACGCCCGCGCAAAGCCCATGCGGGGCGCGGGCGTATCAGCATTATAGCAAAATCGGGCAGGGCCCGGTCATTTGCCGGACTTAAAGGCCAAGTTCGCTTTTGAGCGCGGCCTTTGCATCGCCACCGTCAAAGGTGGTGACGCCGTCAAGCCATGCATAGGCAGCATCCGGATTGGCTTTGATCCAGGTTGCGGCTGCTTTTGCCGGGTCGGTGCCTTCGTTCAGGATCGCGTCCATGATTTCGTTTTCCATGGCGAGGCTGAATTTCAGGTTGGTGACGAATTTGCCGGCATTCGGGCAGTCGTCGGTGTAACCGGCACGCAGGTTGGTGTGAACCGTGGCACCGCCAAAGTTCGGGCCAAATACATCATCGCCACCATCAAGATAGGCCATGTCGTATTTCGCATTCATCGGATGGGGTTCCCAGCCAAGGAAGACGATGAACTGATCGCGTGCGGACTTGCGTTTGACTTCTGCCAGCATGCCCTGTTCGGAGGATTCAACAAGTTCGAATTCGCCCAGACCGAACTGGTCGCCATCGATCATGTCCTGAATCAGGCGGTTGCCGTCATTGCCCGGCTCGATGCCGTAAATTTCGCCATCAAGTTCGTCCTTGAATTTGGCGATGTCAGCGAAATCTTTCAGGCCTGCATCATAAGCATTCTTGCTGACCGCAAGGGTGTATTTCGCACCTTCAAGATTGGCACCGGTCGAAACAACCGTTCCCTTGTCGAGATAGGGCTGAATGTCTGCTGCCATGGTCGGCATCCAGTTGCCAAGGAAGACATCCACGTCGCCATTGGCAAGGCTGGTATAGGTGACCGGAACAGACAGCAATTCGGTTTCTGCGTCATAGCCCAGTGCTTCAAGAATGACAGATGCGGTTGCCGTGGTGGCCGTAATGTCGGTCCAGCCAACATCGGAAAATGTCACGGTTTTGCAGGCTTCGCTATCGGCGGCCTTGGCAGATGCGGCACCCAGAAGGGTGGTGGCAACGATGGTGCTGCCAAGAAGGCGGCCGAAAGTGGAAAGTTTGGTCATGTTTCTGGTTCTCCCTTGTGTGGACCTAACGGTTACTAATGACTGCGAACAAGCGGTCATCAGACTCTCGGTTCCGGAGGCCAGACGAACATCAACGTAATGTAAAAGGTCGCTAACACTCGCCCAGAGCCACGCCATCAGGCTCCCTCGAACCTGTTGGTATGGACCGGAATAATCACAAAAACGGTCGCAATGCTGCGCAACAAGGGATCCTGTCCTTTGCTGAACGCGCCGCGAAAGACGACGTGTTTTTATTGATTGATTGTTCAATTAAAATACAGCATATTCGTCAGACGTCAATTGCGAAGGGTTAAAAACTGCATCGCAGCTTGTTGTGACTGTGCTTAACCCTTTGGATCGCTTTGAATTGGATGATGTGAATGCCCAAGGTTGGTATGCAGCCTGTGCGCCGCAGGCAGTTGATCGACGCGACGATTGAAACCATTCATCGTCACGGATTTGCCGATACGACAATTGCGCGTATCGCCAATGCGGCGGGTATGTCGTCGGGCATCATTTCGCATTATTTCGGCGGCAAGAACGCACTTCTCGAAGCCACCATGCGGTTCTTGATGCAGGAATTGCGCAAGGATTACCTGTCGCGCTTGGCCAAGGCAAAGACCCCGCATGAACGGCTCGAAGCGATCGTGAACACCAACTTCAACGAAGAACAGTTCACCCCGCAAGTCACTGTGGCGTGGTTGTCCTTCTGGGCGCAGGTGCCGTTTTCAAAGGCGCTGAGCCGTATCAACAATATCTATTTTCAGCGACTGGCGTCCAATCTGCGCCACGAGCTGCGCCAGCTGACCACTGTGCAGCGGGCAGATGAAATCGCGACTGCAATCGCGGCAATGATTGATGGCATCTGGGTGCGTTCCGGTCTGTCGGACGGACGTGCCGATGTCAAAGGGGCGCGCGAAATGGTGCTCGATATGATGCGCCTTTATCTGGCCAATTCGCCCGCGCGCTGAAGACAAGCAAACACACAAAGTTTTGGGCTGCCCGGATCCGGTGCGGCCCGCAGGAGTTTTGAAATGAGCCTTTACCAGATTCAGAATTTCATGAATGGCAAGAAAACTGCCGGTTCCGGGGCCGAAATGGTGACCCTGAACCCGGCAACCAATACGGTTCTTGCCAAGGGACATGAAAGCACGGCGGGTGACGTGGATGCCGCCGTAAAGGCTGCGCGCGCCGGGTTTGAAATCTGGAAAAATACCCCGGCTGCCGAACGGGCCCGCATTCTGTTCAAGGCCGCCCAGATTTTGCGTGATCGCAATGATGAACTGGCCTTGCTTGAAACCCGTGATACCGGTCGCGCCATCCAGGAAACCGAAATTGTCGATGTGATTTCTGGTGTCGAATGCCTGGAATATTTTGCCGGTGTCGCCGGAAGCCTTGCCGGGGAACATATCGATCTTGCCGGGAACTTTGCCTATACACGGCGCGAGGCCGTTGGTGTTTGTGCTGCCATTGGTGCCTGGAACTATCCGATCCAGATCGCCTGCTGGAAGGCGGCACCGGCTTTGGCCTGTGGCAATGCGGTCGTCTACAAACCATCCGAGGTAACACCGCTTTCGGCGATTGCGGTGGCAGAAGCCTTGCAGGAAGCCGGTCTTCCCGACGGGGTTTATAACGTTGTGCAAGGTGCGCGCGAATGTGGCGCGTCGCTTGTCGAACATCCGGGTGTCGACAAGGTATCGCTGACCGGTTCGGCGGCGACCGGGGCAAAGGTTGCATCGGTTGCGGCGGGCGGCATGAAGGCCGTGACCATGGAGCTTGGCGGCAAATCGCCAATGATCGTGTTTGAAGATGCCAATCTTGATAACGCGGTTTCCGGTGCGCAGATGGCGAATTTCTATTCGTCAGGCCAGATTTGCTCGAACGGGACGCGGGTTTTTGTCCATGAAAGCGTTGCCGATGCCTTCATTGAAAAACTGATCGCGCGGTCGAAAAACCTTGTTCTTGGCGATCCGGAAAAGCCGGAAACCCAGGTTGGTCCGATTGTGACCAAAACCCAGTTCGATCAGGTCATGTCCTATATCGAAAAGGGCAAGCAGGAAGGGGCAAAATGCGTTCTGGGTGGCCATGCTGTCACCGATGGCATGCCCGACGGCGGGCTTTTTGTCGCCCCGACGATCTTTACCGACTGCCGCGACGATATGACCATCGTGCGCGAGGAAATCTTTGGTCCGGTCATGTCTGTCCTGACATTTAGTGACGAGGACGAAGTCATCAAGCGCGCCAACGATACCCAGTATGGTCTTGCTGCGGGCGTGTTCACCAGGGACCTGTCGCGTGGTCACCGCGTTGTTGCCCGTCTTGAGGCCGGCACCTGCTGGATCAACACCTATAACATCACGCCGATCGAAATGCCGTTTGGCGGGGTGAAGAAATCCGGTGTCGGACGTGAAAACGGTCGGGCGGCAATCGAACATTACACCCGTATCAAGTCGGTTTATGTCGAAACCGGCGATGTCGAGGCGCCTTATTGATCGCCATCATTGTTGATGTGACGGGCTGCCCACACTGCTTGAAGAAACAAGGGATCAGATATGACGACCCCAACGACGACTGAAAAATTCGATTATGTGATTGTCGGTTCCGGTTCTGCCGGTGCCGTGCTTGCCAACCGGCTGACCGAAGATGCCGACGTCAAGGTGCTGGTGGTTGAAGCCGGACCCAAGGATCATTGGTGGGATTGGCGTATTCATATGCCGACCGCACTTTCCTATCCGATGCAGTCGGAAACCTATAACTGGGCCTATTGGACAACGCCGCAGCCCAACCTGAACAATCGCCGGATGGAAACCCCGCGCGGACGGGTGTTTGGCGGTTCAAGTTCGATCAATGGCATGGCCTATGTGCGCGGTCATGCACTGGATTACAATCGCTGGGCCGAAGAAGACCCGGCGCTCAAGGATTGGGACTATGCGCGGTGTCTGCCCTATTTCCGCAAGGCCGATACCCGCAATGAAGACCCGGGCGGCGACGAGTATCACGGCAACGGTCCGCTTCATGTGACCACCGGTGCGTGCCGGAATGAGTTGCACAAAGCCTGGATCAAGGCCGGTCAACAGGCCGGATATGAATTCACCCCGGATCAGAACGGCTATCGCCAGGAAGGTTTGGGAACCATGGATATGACGGTCTATAAAGGCCGGCGCTGGTCCACGGCACGGGCCTATTTGCATCCGGCAATGAAACGCCCGAACCTAACCGTTTATCATAAGGCCTTTGCGCAAAACATTGTTTTTGAAGGAAAGCGTGCGATCGGACTTGATTTCATCCATCAGGGTGAACTCAAACGCGTACTTGTTGACCGTGAAGTCATCGTATCTGCCGGATCGATCAATTCGCCGAAACTTTTGATGCTGTCTGGTGTTGGTCCGGCGGCCCATCTGCGCGAACATGGCATTGATGTTGTCCATGATTTGCCAGGTGTTGGTGAAAACCTTCAGGATCATCTCGAACTTTATGTTCAGATGGAATGCACCAAACCGATCAGCCTCAACAGCAAGCTTGATCCGTGGAGCAAATTCAAAATCGGTCTGGAATGGTATCTGTTCAAAACCGGTCTTGGTGCCACCAACCACTTTGAAGCAGGTGGCTTTATCCGGTCCAAAGCCGGTGTCAAACACCCGGATCTGCAATATCACTTCATGCCGGCGGCGATTAACTATAACGGGTCAAAGGCCGCTGAAAAGGATGGTTTCCAGGCCCATGTCGGACCGATGCGATCCAAGTCGCGCGGCACTGTGCGACTGGCATCAAGCGATCCCAAAGATCGCCCGATCATTGATCCGAATTATATGAGCCACCCGGAAGACTGGGAAGAAATGCGCGCATCGGTGCGTCTGACCCGCGAAATCTTTGGTCAGGACGCCTTCGCCGATCTGCGCGGGGCGGAAATCGCACCGGGCAAGGATATCCAGACGGACGAGCAGATTGACGCCTGGGTCGCTGATCATGCCGAAAGTGCCTATCACCCGTCCTGTTCGTGCAAGATGGGCAGTGATGACATGTCCGTGGTCGACGAAAAGACCCGCGTGCATGGCATCGAAGGCCTTCGTGTGGTCGACAGTTCGATCATGCCGTCGATTGCCACGGGTAACCTGAATGCGCCAACGATCATGATCGGTGAAAAGGCTGCCGACATTATTCGCGGACGCGATCCGTTACCGCCATCAAACGCGCCGTTCTTTGTCCATCCCGAATGGGAAACAAAGCAACGTTAACAGCCATAACGTCAAAGCCCCTGATCATTGGTCAGGGGCTTTTTTTATCTGGTGCGATGTTATCGACGCCGTGATCTGGCACGGGGCAGGTCGCGCCGCTGGACCGGGCGGTCACCATTGCCACCACCAACACCATCACGCAGTCTGTGGTGCAACCCCGCACCGATGGCGGTGCCGATCGCGCTGCCCATGGCTGTTCCCATTGCGATATATGGGGCATGGTTTCCGGTAACTGTGCCCAGAAAAATACCGGCAGCAGTACCCGAAAGCGTCCCGACAAGCAGGCAAATTGACATCGACATTACCGGATCATCCGCTGTGCAAAGGGTGAGATTAAGGGGCAATAATGCGCAAGCGCGAACCGGTTTGCAAGATAAGTAGATTGCAATTGCCGCAATGGCGGGTGATCATCATGGAATATTGTATGCAATGCGCATGTTGTTTCCCGCAATCATCCGAAGTCCCGCCATGCAAGAAATCAGTCTGCTTAATTCCGTGATCGGCCCCGTGATGCGCGGGCCTTCAAGTTCGCACTGTGCCGCGCCCTATATGATGGCAAAGCTGGTGCGCGAACTTTCATGTTCTAATGGCGAGGTCCTGAAAAAGGCGGTGGTGCGGTTCGATCCGCGCGGCTCGTTCGCCCCTTGCTACAAGGCGCAAAGTTCGGATGAAAACTTTGCCGCCGGTCTTTACGGGGCCAAGCTGACCGATGCGGATTACCGTGACATTCTGGGGCGGGTGGAACGCGGTGAAGGGTTCCATTTCGCAATCGAGGTCACCGAACTTGATAACAACAACCATCCCAACCGGGTTGATCTTGAACTGACCCTGCAAACGCAAGATGGCGGGCAGCGCACCGATCTTTATACCGGGGCGTCGGTTGGCGGCGGGATGTATTACATCGACAGTATGAATGGCGAGGCCCTGTTTCTGACCGGGAAAACCGCAAGCGTCTTTGTCTGGGGTGAGGCAGCGGTAACGGATGCCGACACCATTGCCGAAATGCTGGCCGGTGGTGGCAATATGTTGCTGGGGGTGGCTGTCGATCAGAAACACACACGCATTGAAGTTTCCCTGCAATCCGTGCCCGCGATGGACATTCTGGGGCAAGTCGCCAAACGCGATGGCGTGACCGATCTGCGCTTTGCCGATGCATCGCAATATCCGGTCTGTGCGATGGATGATCTGTTTTCAACCAGCGATGCGGTAATTGCGATTGCCGATCAGCAGGAAGGCGGATCGATTGCCGATGCGGCCCTGGCACTTGAAGCCAAACGTCTTGGCCTGTCGCGCCAAGCAACCCGCGATCTGTTTCGTGAGCGGTGCGAATTGATGCTGCGCGTCGTGGCCGAGGGATTTGATGCCAAACCTGAAGATAACGTGATGCGGTTCCTGACCCTTCGGGCGCGCAAGGTGCGCGATGCCAATTTGCCCGATGGTCTGGGCGGTCCGGTGTTGCAGGATGCGATTGCCGGTGCGCTTTCGGCAATGGAACGTGACAGCAATCGGGGGCTGGTCTGTGCTGCCCCGACGGCGGGCAGTGCCGGGGTGGTGCCCGGAACGCTGTATGGTTTGATCCGTCATGGCATTGATATCGAAGGTGCAACCGACGCCCTTCAGGTCATGGCATTGATCGGGGCGGTGTTTGCCGCACGCGGGACATTCGCCGCAGAATGCGGGGGATGTTCGGTTGAAACCGGGGCATCGGCGGCAATGGCGGCGGCTGGTGTGACCCAGGCCTATGGCGGGACGGCACAGCAATGTTTTGATGCGGCCAGCATGTGTTTGATGAATACTCTTGGTTTGGTTTGTGATCCGGTCGGCGGGGACGTTGAAATCCCGTGCCATGCCCGCAATGTGGCCGGTGTTTCGCATGCCTTTTCATCGGCGATGGCGGTATTGGCCGGGTTTGATGCGGTTCTTGGCTATGACGAACTGGTTGATCAAACCGTCAAGATCGGGGCAATGATGCATCCCGATTTGCGCTGTACGGCGCGCGGTGGCTGTGCTGCGACCAAGACCGCCTTGCGCATGGTCGAAGCCGCAAGTCTTGGCAAATAGGACAGGACTCCGTCCATGACGGCGGACGGGATTTGTCATCCTGCCTGTTTTGGATGGTTTTGACGGATTTCTGCTGACAGATATCGCGTTGCGGATGCGGGTTGACGCAATCCTTTATCCCGATGGTTGCCTGTTTTGGCATAATCCGCGAAATCCGGTCAAAGTCATTAGAAACAGGCAGTTTTCCCTTGATAGCTGCCCCTGATCGGGCAGGATAGAGCCACAATATTCAACGAAAATGAGGATTCCTCATGTTTACCCCGAACCTGCTGACCGCCAATGACCGGGACGGCACCTATCCGGCATCCTATTACGCGGCAACGGCGAATGCGACCGACCCGTTTGCCAAGCTGGAAGGCGATCAAACCTGTGACATTGTGGTGATTGGCGGGGGCTTTACCGGGTTGTCATCGGCACTGCATCTGGCCGAGCGCGGCTTTGATGTGGTCGTGCTTGAAGCCCATCGTGTGGGGTGGGGTGCATCGGGGCGTAATGGCGGGCAGGTCGGGTCTGGCCAGCGCCGCGAACAGGATGATCTCGAAAAAATGGTCGGGCGCGATGATGCCCGCAAACTTTGGGATATCGCCGAACAGTCCAAGGATATCGTCAAATCCCTGATCACCAAACACGATATCAAATGCGACTGGAAACCGGGCATCCTCCATGCCGATCATCGGGCGCGTTTTGTCCCGGAAACCCATGAATATGTTGAAAAGCTTCAATCCGAATATGGCTATGACCAGATCCGGGCCGTGGATCGTGATGAAATGCATGCCATGCTGGGGTCGGAATTTTATCACGGCGGGTCACTGGATATGGGGGCGGGGCATATTCATCCGCTGAATTTCGCATTGGGGATTGCCGATGCGGCACGTGCCGCCGGGGCGCGGATTTTTGAAAATTCCGTTGTGACGTCCTATGAAAGTCAGGCTGGCAAGGTAACGGTGAAAACCAGGGATGGCGGCGTTGTTAGCGCTAACAAACTGATCCTTGGCTGTAACGGGTATCTTGATGCGCTTGATGATCGTGTCGCGAAACGCGTCATGCCGATCAACAATTTCATCATCGCGACCGAACCGCTGGGTGATGATGTGGCGCGTGAATTGATCCGCGATGATGTGGCGGTCGCAGATTCAAAGTTCGTGATCAACTATTACCGGCTGAGTGCCGATAAACGCATGCTGTTTGGCGGCGGGGAGACCTATGGTTATACTTTCCCCAAAGACATCAAATCGTTTGTCGCGCCCCATATGCTGGAAGTCTATCCGCAGCTTAAAGACGTTAAAATCGATTATGGCTGGGGCGGGACATTGGCGATCACCATGAACCGCATGCCGTTCTTCCGCCGGATCGAGGATAATATCTTTACCGCCAGCGGCTATTCCGGGCACGGGGTGGCGATGGCGACCCTTGCCGGTCAGATCATGGCCGATGCAGTGGGCGGAACCCTGGAACGGTTCGATGTGATGGCCAATATCAAGACCCCGGTTTTCCCGGGTGGCAAGGCATTGCGGTTCCCGATGCTGGTGGCGGCCATGCTGTGGTATTCGATCCGCGACAAGCTGTGATCGGTGTGGGCAACTTCGGATGCGCTGGCTGACGGGGTCAGGTGTCGCCGTTCCCGGGCGACCAGCTTGTCACCGGGTCATAGCGTTCGCCCTTGGACAGGATGACGCCGTTATGGGCGGCAATCCCGATTTCAAAACTTGACGCAATGCGCAGCGCACGTTCCATGAAATGCCGTGCGGCGGCTTCCTTGCAATGTTCCGAAAGGGTCAGCGCAAACAGTTGCAGCCAGCGATCAAAATGATGGCGGGTGATTTTAAGCGGCAGGTGCTTTTGCATCGGGCGGCCGTCATAATTGCCAGTGGCAAGGGCAACCGATGACCAGAACATCACCATGCGATCAAGGTGATGGTCCCAGTTTTCGACCTTTTCGGCAAATACCGGACCGAGCATTTCATCTTCGCGAACCTTGGCATAAAAGCCGTGAACGATGTTTTTGATCATGTCGTGATCGATCCCGGTATCTTCCTTGATACGGCGGGTGGCGATTTCGCGGCGTTCCTTGATTTCGGCAAGGGTAGGCTGTTTTTCAGACATGTCACATGGTCCGTGGTTCGCTGGATAGACCGCAGTTTTACGCAAATCCGCGATGTTGGAATATGACATATGTCACTTTGACCCGGGGTGCAAACAGATCACCGCCGCCGGTCGGGCAGACCTGTTATGCGTAACGGTCGCGCAAACCGTAATAGCGATAGGCAACCGACCGGGCAACGCGCCGCAGGGCTGGCAGCGGGAAACGCTGCATCGGTGTTGCAAGAACAGCACCGAGATCTTCCTGATCGCTGATGCCCAGCATGCATTCCGCCAGCATCTTGCCGCCCAAACTGGCCAGCGCCACACCATTTCCATGCCAGGCAAGTGCGGTCCAGACATCATGATGACCGGGCACGCGCCCGATATAGGGTCGCCAGCTTTGCGACAGACAGGCAAGCCCGTTCCAGTGATGGGTCAGTTCAATGTCGCGCCAGGCCGGGAACATGCGATGGAAATTATCAAGCAAGTCCTGCTTGCCCGCGGCAAAGGCGGCCTCGGTCGCGGTAATGCCGCCACGTCCGCCAAACAGGAACCGGTTATCAGGCAGTTTGCGGAAATAATGCAGCAGAATGCGGCTGTCAAAAGCCATCAGATCACTTGTCCAGCCCTGTGCAGCCAGTTCCGCATCGTTTAGGGGCCGGGTGACAAGAATGCCCGAAAAGACCGGCATCAGGCGCCCGCCAAGCCAGTCAGGAAGGTTTTCGGCACTGTATCCGTTTGTTGCAATGACAATCTTGCCTGCGGTGATCTGGCTGTCGCCGGCATAAAGACGATAGTTTTCACCATCTTCTACAAAGCGGTCGATGCGGGCCTGTTCAAATATCCGAACACCTGCCGCAATGCATTTTTCATGCAAACCCGCCAGATATTTCATGGGGTTAAGGCCAAAACCTTCTTTGACGTGCAAGCCGCCATAGGTATCCCCGGCATTCAGCCCGCGTTCGATCAGGGCATCCTTGTCAAGAAATTCGGTCTGAATGTTGGTGAAATGGGCGATCTCGTCAGCTTCGTGATGAAGGTCGCGCACGCGGTTGGGTTTGTGGGCCAGAACAACTTCGCCATCCGAATGACGATCGGCATCAATGTTCCAGTCGCGCAGGCGCTGATCAACCAGATTGATGGCATCGCGCTGAATGCGGGCAAAGTGACGCACGGCATCGTCGCCAAACCGTTTGGCAAGCTCACCATATCCCTTGCCGCTGCCGCCCATGCAGCAGAAACCGCCATTGCGTCCAGAAGCCCCCCAGCCACTGCGACCGGCATCAAAAACCGCGACATCAGCCCCGTTTTGGGCAAGTTCAAGTGCCGCCGACAGACCACAATATCCGCCACCGATAATCGCAACATCGGCTTTGATGACCGCATCACGCGGCAATTGTTGGCAATCGGGAAGGGGGGATGCGCTTTGTACCCAGAAGCTGTCAGGCAGGGTGTGCGTCTGATAGGCGGCCGGCTGATAGATGCGTTTGAGCATGGGGCGTCTCATGGTGGCGTAAAGTAAAAGTCGGGGCAAAAGTCAGGGCAAAAGTCGAGCCGAAAAAATGGGGCGGACAGTCACGTGATAGAGTTGGTCGAGTGGCGGTCAAGAGTTGGTCAAAGTTGATCAGAGGCCGGGGCGGCCTATCTGTCAGGTGGTCGGGGCTTGGTGCGATGGTCGTAAAATGAAAATACCCGGCGATGATAATGCATGCCGGGTATTTCGGTAAGGTCCTGAAATCGATCAGAAATTACATTTTTCCGATTTTCTTTGCCGTCTCGTCAAAGGCCGCGCGGGCGCGTTTGACCAGTTCGTCAATTTCTTCCTTGGTGATGCAAAGCGGCGGGGAAAGTACCATGCGATCACCACAGGCACGCATGATCACGCCATTGGCAACACAGGCATCGCGGCAGATGGTGCCAACCGTGCCCGGCTTGTCGAACATCTTGCGGGTTTTCTTGTCGTCAACCAGCGGCATGCCGGCAATCAGGCCAACCGTTTCAACCGCACCGACCAGCGGATGGTCTTCAAGGGTTTTAAGGGCCTTGGCGAAATAGGGGCCAATGTCATCCTTGACGCGTTCAACCATCTTTTCGTCGCGCAGAATGCGAATGTTTTCAAGGGCCACGGCCGCACATGCCGGATGACCGGAATAGGTGAAGCCATGGGTGAATTCACCACATTCATTGATCAGCACATCCGCCACGCGATCACCGACCATGACGGCCGAAATCGGCAGGTAACCCGATGACATGCCTTTTGCCATCGGCATCAGGTCCGGCTTGATGTCAAAGGTATCGGAACCGAACCATGCACCGGTCCGGCCAAAGCCGCAGATAACTTCATCAGCGATCAGAAGAATGTCGTATTTCTTGCAGATGCGCTGGATTTCCGGCCAATAGGTTGACGGCGGAATGATAACGCCGCCAGCACCCTGGATCGGTTCACCGATAAAGGCGCCAACGCGATCCGCGCCAAGTTCCTCGATCTTTTCTTCGAGTTTGCGCGCCGCAATCAGGCCGAATTCTTCCGGGGTGTGATCGCCGCCTTCGCCGTACCAGTATGGCTGATCAATATGAACCACATCCGGCAGAAGCGGGCCGCCCTGGGCGTGCATGCCAGCCATCCCGCCAAGCGACGAACCGGCAACGGTCGACCCGTGATAGGCGTTCTTGCGGCTGATGATCACCGAGCGTTCCGGCGTACCTTTGAGTTTCCAGTACTGGCGCACCATACGGACAACCGTGTCGTTCGCCTCCGAACCGGAATTGGCATAGAATACGTGGTTCAGGCCGTCTGGCGTGATTTCGGCAAGAACTTTGGAAAGCTCGATCGCCGGGGTATTCGCGCACTGGAAGAAGTTGTTGTAATAGGGCAGTTCAAGCATCTGCTTGTAAGCGACTTCAGCCAGTTCCTTACGGCCATAGCCGACATTGACGCACCACAGACCGGCCATGCCATCAAGATAGCGTTTGCCGTTCGAGTCCTCGATAAACACGCCTTCGGCACGGGTGATCACCCGGGTGCCACGGTTATTCAGATCCGCTGTATCGGTGAACGGATGAATATGGTGTGCCTGGTCGATGTCCTGCCAATAGGCGGTTTTGTCGAAATTATTCATAACGTCTCCTGACAGCGCAGTTTGTCTGCTTTTGTGCGATATGTTGAACATCTGCAATCAGTGTTCGTTTTTTTGAACACCTTTGCAAGAGGATTTTTCGACAAAATTTTTCGGCTATCCAACTCGGTTTTTGTTATCCAGTGGTTGGTTCAGGACGGCCATTGTCAAAGAGTTGTTTCGACCGGTGAATTCTTTTGCACTGCATGATTTGCACGATATATCGAACGAAGGGGCTTGACCGGGGCATTCCGGCGCGGCACGATGGAACACAGGCACAATTCCTTTAATAAAAGGCCTTTTCTGGGAGTATAAGACGATGAACAAGTCGTTCGTCGAAGACAGTAGGGCGGAAGCCCAACGATTCTTTGAAGAAAACCCTGATGTCGAACTTGTTGAGTTGCTCATTCCCGACATTAACGGCGTGTTTCGCGGCAAGCGAATCAGCAAGCAGAAGTTTCTCAAAAGTTTTACCGAAGGTGTGACTTTGCCGGGCTCCATGTGCCTGGTCGATATTACCGGTGACACCCCGGAAGGAACGGGGCTTCTTTGGTCGAGCGGTGACCAGGACAATCTGGCAAAACCGATCCCGGGAACCCTGTGTCTTGTTCCGTATGGCGAATTGCCGTTAGCCCAGGTCATGATGAGCCTGCATAACCTGGATGGGACCAAGTTCTTTGCCGATCCGCGCAATGTGTTGCAGGGTGTTGTTGATCGCATGGCGGCCGATGGTCTGTATCCGACCGTCGCCCTTGAACTTGAATTCTATCTGGCAGATCAGAACGAAAAGACCGCTGAACCGCTTCCGCCCCAGCCGCTTGGCGGCGGGATTGCATCGGACGGTGTGCAGGTTTACGGCCTTCAGCAGATCGAAGACTTTGAAAAGGTCCTTCATGACGCGGTTGCCGAACTGAACCGTCAGGGCATTCCGGCCGACACCATCGTTGCCGAAGCCGGCCCCGGTCAGTTTGAAATCAACCTTGGTCATGTGACCGATCCGATGCTGGCTGCGGACCATGCGATGCAGCTTAAACGCGTGGTCAAGGGCATTGCCTGGGACCATGGTGTGACCGCGACTTTCATGGCCAAACCCTATTCCGATCAGGCGGGCAACGGTTTGCATGTTCATGTGTCCTTGCGGGACAAGGATGACAATAACGTGCTGTCCCCGGTCGCGGGCGAGGAAGTTTCCGAGAACCTGCGCTTTGCGATTGGCGGTTTGCAGGAAGCGATGTTTGAAAGCATGGCGGTATTCGCGCCGAACCCGAATTCATATCGCCGGTTCCAGAACAAGGCCTATGCGCCGATGTCGCCGAACTGGGGTTTGAACAACCGTACGGTCGCGTTGCGTATTCCGGCTGGCAGCCCCAAGGCCGCCCGTGTCGAACATCGCGTGTCGGGGGCGGATGCCAACCCGTATCTGGTGCTGGCCTGTGTTCTGGCCGGGATGCATTACGGCATGAAAAACAAGCTTGATCCGGGCGAGCCGACCGTTGGTAACGGTTATGAGCAGCATGGCGGGCGGATTGTTCCGCGCAGCATGATTTCTGCTCTTGATCGTTTCGTGGATGGCAAGATCGTCAAGGAATATCTTGGTGAACGCTTCGTCGAGGTCTTTGATATCTGCCGCCGGGCCGAATATGACGAATTCTTTGCCGAGGTCACCCAGCTTGAATATCGCTGGTACCTTGATGCGGTCTGACCGCAGGTAAAAATAAAAACATTCAATAGGGAATAACCGGGAATGTCGCAAAAGGTCGGGGATCGTCTGAAAGCTGTGCGCAGCATGTACGGGCTGTCGCAGCGTGAACTGGCACGACGTGCCGGTGTCACGAACAGTACGATTTCAACGATTGAACAAAATCGTGTCAGCCCGTCTGTTGACAGTCTTGCCAAAGTGCTGGCAGGCATCCCGATGAGCCTGATTGATTTCTTCACCATTGATCTCGACAATGGTGAAGAAATTTTCTTTAAAAAAGAAGAGCTTGTCGAACTTTCCGACGGGACGATGTCAATGCGTCTTGTCGGGGCATCGCGCAAGGATCGCAAATTGCGCGTGCTGCATGAAACCTATCCGGCGGGTGGCGATACCGGCGACAATCTTATCGTTCAGAAGGGCGAGGAAGCCGGTGTCATTATCCGCGGGAAACTTGAAGTGACAGTGGGCGAGCGGGTCAAGGTTCTTGGCCCTGGTGATGCCTATTACTTCAATGCAGAAATTCCGCACCGTTTCCGCAATGTCGGGGACGGGGAATGCGAAGTCGTCAGTGCTGCCACACCGCCGTCATACTGATCGCGTAAAGTATCGGGCATATGACCCGACCTGAATTCCGATATTGAACAAGGCCCCAAAAGCGCCATCCGTCAGGAGACTTCCGATGACCAATCCGTTGAATTTTGAACAACTGACCGCACAGGCCGCCGCCCTTGATATTCGCAACAAGGCGTTCATCAACGGTGCCTATGTTGATGCCGCATCGGGCAAGACATTCGATTGCATCAGCCCGCGCGACGGGTCGGTTCTGACCAAGGTTGCCGAATGTGATGTCGAAGACGTCAACCGTGCGGTGGCATCGGCCCGCGCCGTCTTTGAAAAAGGCAGCTGGTCCGAAGCGGCACCTGCCAAGCGCAAGGCGATCCTGCTTCATTTCGCGGACCTTCTTGAAAAGAATGCAGCCGAGCTGGCATTGCTTGAAAGCCTTGATATGGGCAAGCCGATCACGCTTGCTGCCCGCGATGACATTCCGCTGTCTTACAAATGCATCCGCTGGTATGCCGAGGCGATTGACAAGATTTATGATGAAATTTCGCCGTCGGGCACCAACGAAATCGGCATGATCACCCGTGAGCCGCTTGGCGTGGTTGCCGCAGTTGTGCCGTGGAACTTCCCGCTGATGATGGCGGTCTGGAAGCTTGGCCCGGCCTTGGCGATGGGCAATTCGATCATCCTGAAACCCGCAGAACAATCACCGCTGACCGCCCTTCGTGTGGCGGAAATCGCGGTTGAGGCCGGTATCCCCGAAGGTGTTCTGAACGTTGTGCCGGGCTTTGGTCCGACGGCGGGCAAGGCGCTTGGCCTGCATGAAGATGTCGATTGCGTGACCTTTACCGGGTCGGGCGAGGTCGGCAAGCTGTTCCTGCAATATTCGGGTCAGTCGAACATGAAGCGCGTCTGGCTTGAATGTGGTGGCAAAAGCCCGAACATTGTTCTGGCCGATTGCCCGGATATGGATGCCGCAGCCGCGGCCGCAGCCGGCGGTATTTTCTATAACCAGGGTGAGGTCTGCACCGCCGGTTCGCGTCTGATTGTCGAAGAAAGCATCAAGGATGAATTCATCGAAAAGGTCATTGCAGCGGGTGCAAAAATGCAGCCGGGTGATCCGCTTGATCCGAAAAGCCAGATGGGCGCGATTGTCGATGAAAGTCAGATGAACCGCGTTCTGGGCTATATCGAAAAAGGTTCTGCCGAAGGTGGCGTTCTGCGCACCGGTGGCAAACGCGCACGCACCGAGTCCGGTGGCTATTATGTCGAACCGACCGTGTTTGATGGCATCAAAAACGATATGACAATCGCCAAGGAAGAAATCTTTGGCCCGGTTCTGTCGGTTATTTCGGTCAAGGACTGGAAAGAGGCTGTTCAGACGGCAAATGATACGCCATATGGTCTCGCAGCAGCGGTTTGGACGCGCGACATCAACAAGGCACACATGACCGCAAAGAAACTGCGTTCGGGTCTTGTCTGGGTCAATTGCTGGGACGGTGGATCAATCACCATGCCGTTTGGTGGTTACAAGCAGTCCGGCACCGGTCGCGATCGTTCGCTGCATGCGCTCGATAAATATTGTGAAATCAAGTCGACCTGGATTGCGCTGGGCGACGCCTGATTACAAGCAGGTTCTCATTCGGAGATAAGGGAAGAAAAATGAGCAGCACTGGCGTCATTGACACCAAGGGCGGTGATAACGCCTTTACGGCGAAATCTGTGCATCAGAATACCAGCGAGCCGATGTATTCCGGTGCGCTGTCATTCATGCGCCGCCGCTATTCGCGTGATCTTAACGGTATTGATATTGCCGTGACGGGCATTCCCTATGACCTTGCGACATCAAGCCGTCCAGGCACGCGCCTCGGCCCGCAGGGGGTGCGTCGTGCATCGACCAATCTTGCATGGGCACCGCATTTTCCGTCCGGGCGCGATATCTTTGCCGAACTGGCGGTGATTGATTACGGCGATATGGTGATCGATCCGGGCCATCCGGAAAAACTGCCTGACATGATCGAAGATCACGCACGCGATATCGTGCAGTCAGGTGCGAAGATGCTGACGATTGGTGGCGATCACTTCATCACCTATCCGATCCTGAAAGCCCATGCCGAAAAATACGGTGATGGTATTTCCCTGATCCAGTTTGATGCCCATTCCGATACCTGGGAAGATGATGGCGACCGTATCGATCACGGCACCATGTTCTGGCACGCGGCGAAAAAGGGCATCGTCAATCCGTCGAAATCCATTCAGGTCGGTATTCGGACCCACAATGAATCGACGCACGGCTATAACATCATCTACGGCCCGGAAGTGCAGTCGATGTCGATTGACGCCATTGTCGAACAGATCAAGGCAACGGTTGGCAACAACCCGGCCTATATCACCTTTGACATTGATGGTCTTGACCCGTGCTATGCGCCGGGAACCGGTACGCCGGTTCTGGGCGGCTTGACCAGCCATCAGGCAGTGTCGATCCTGCGCGGTCTTGCCGGTCATGTGAACCTGATCGGCAGTGACGTGGTTGAAGTATCCCCGCCATTTGATGTTTCTGACATCACATCCCTTGCCGGGGCGACCATGGCGTGGGAAATGCTGAACATTCATGCGGTAAACCGCGCGAAATAACGGTTCTGGTCATAGGCCAGGGCGACGCAGTCAGTTGCGCGCACTGGAAATATTCAAGGGCTGGTGCTTTTAACAGGCGCCGGCCCTTGTTTTTTCATTTTCTTGTGCTCTGATAGGGCCGAATAAGAAATGAAACATGACAGGAAATGAAAAATGAAACCGATCGCGATTACCCGTTTGACCATCTGTGGCATTGATGAATTGCCAACCCATCGTAATCACGGGGTTTCCCATATCCTGTCGGTTCTTGATCCTGATCGGGAAGATCCGGCCATCTTTGGCGATTTTGCCCCGCATGAACGCACCGTTTTGCGGTTTCATGACGTGATTGACGACAAGGAAGGCCGCCCGGCACCGACCCGTCAGGATGTCGAAGCCATTCTGGCCTTTGGCGAGGCCCTGAAAGCCAGCCACGCAGATCGCCGTGATGGTCACTTGCTGGTGCATTGCCATATGGGAGTTTCACGGTCGACTGCAGCCATGATTACCCTGATGGCGCAAATCGAACCGGATCGTGACGAAGACAGCATTTTCACCACCATTCGCGAAATGCGCCCGATTGCCTGGCCGAATTCGGTAATGATTGCGTTTGCCGATGACATGCTGGGGCGCGAAGGGCGACTGACCGCCGCCCTGCATCGTCACTATGCCATTCAGCTTGAACGTGATGACATGTTTGAACGCTGGATGACCGAACTTGAACGTGCACGCGAGATCGAATTTGGCCGTGCACTGGCCCGCCAAAAGGCATCCACACAGTGATGTGCTATCATTCGTTCCGATTTTGGTTTGCACGTCAAATTGAATCGATTTAAAAAGCCCGTCGGTCCCACAGATCGCAACATGAATTTGATAACGGGTCCGCATTTGTTTGCGGACAATCCGAACGGAGAAACGTCATGACAGCCAAAGCTGTTTGTCTTGGGGAACTGCTGATTGATTTTGTTCCGACTGTGACCGGTACCGGCCTTGCCGATGCGCCTGCCTTTGCCAAGGCCGCGGGCGGTGCGCCGGGAAATGCGGCTGTGGGATTGAAACGTCTGGGCATTGATACCGGCTTTATCGGCAAACTTGGCGATGATGCCTTTGGGCATTTCCTTGTTGATACGCTTAAGGCCGATAATGTTGATACATCGGGTATTGTGCTGACCAAGGAAGCGTTGACCGGATTGGCATTCGTGTCGCTTCGTGCCGATGGCGAACGCGAATTTTCATTCTATCGCAGCCCGTCGGCGGACATGTTGCTGTGCCCGGCCGATCTTGATCGGGATATGCTGACATCAACCGATCTGTTCCATTACGGAACCCTGTGCATGATCGATGATGATCCGCGTGCCGCCACCCTTGAGGCCATCCGTATTGCGCGCGAAAACGGGGCGATTATTTCATGTGACCCGAACTTGCGCCTGCCGCTTTGGCCGAGTGTGGAAAAGGCGCGTGAAATCCTGCGTCTTGCGATCAGTCAGGCCGATGTCGTCAAGATGTCGGATGAAGAAATCATCTTTGTATCGGGCAAGGAAGACCTGGAAGACGGCATCAAGGATCTTTGGTGTGACCAGTGGCGCGCACTTGTCGTGACCTATGGCCCCAAAGGATCGCGCTTTATCACGCCGGAATTTGACGGTTTCGTTCCGTCGTTTGACGTAACGGCGGTGGATGCCACGGGTGCCGGGGACGGATGCACGGCGGGCTTCCTGTCGCGTTTGCTGAAAGACCCGGAACTTCTGGGATCCGAGGAAAAGCTGATTGCGGCATGTCACTTTGCCAATGCAGTAGGGGCGATTACCGCCACCAAGCGCGGGGCCATCAATGCGCTTCCGACCGAAAAGGAAGTCGAAGACTTTCTTTCAGCGCGCTAAGGCGCCAGCAACAGGAATGTCGTGGTATCCGCATAATCTTGCCACGACATTCTGCAAACTGTCCCACAAATGGTTTGAACAAGATGCTAGTCTGCGGGATCGCGACTGCACTGTTTTGGTGTGTAATACGTTGAACAAGGCCGAGGGTGGTGATGTCCGCTGACAAACTGACTGCAAACTGGGAAGAACTGGATCAATTGGGCGCGGAGGTTTCCGGGAAACTGAACCTGCGCCAGGCTTTTGCCGATGATCCGGCACGGTTCGAACGTTATAGCGCCGCGCTTAATGACCTGTTTGTCGATTATTCGAAAAACCTGATCACCGATGATGTGATGGCCGCCCTTGTGCGCCTGGCCAAGGCTGCGAATGTCGAAGAATGGCGCGACCGGATGTTTGCCGGTGACAGGATCAATATCACGGAAAACCGTGCTGTTTTGCACACGGCCCTTCGCAATCTGGATGGTGGTGCGGTCAAGGTTGATGGCGAAGACGTCATGCCGGCCGTCAAGGAAGTGCTGGCACGGCTTAAGGCATTTGCCGCACGTGTTCATTCCGGCGAATGGAAAGGCCATACAGGCAAGAAAATAACCGATGTGGTCAATATCGGTATTGGCGGATCCGACCTTGGCCCGGTGATGGTCAATGAGGCGCTTCGCCCGTTCCATATTGATGGCATTTGCTGCCATTTCGTTTCAAACGTCGATGGCGCGCATATTGTCGATACGCTCAAGGATCTTGATGCGGAAACGACACTTTTCATCATTGCGTCCAAGACTTTCACCACCGATGAAACGCTGACCAATGCCTATTCCGCCCGTGACTGGCTGGTGAAGGCGCTGGGGGATCAAAGTGCGGTCGCCAAGCATTTCGTGGCGGTTTCAACCGCCCTTGATAAGGTCGCGGCGTTCGGAATTGATACCGATAATGCGTTCGGGTTCTGGGACTGGGTCGGCGGGCGTTACAGCCTGTGGTCGGCGATTGGTTTGCCGATCATTCTGGCTGTCGGCTATGACAAGTTCGAGGACCTTCTGCGCGGTGCGCAATCAATGGATAACCATTTCAAAACCGCACCGGTGGAAACCAACATTCCAATGATCCTGGCACTGATCGGGGTGTGGTATCGCAATGTTCTGGGCGCATCGAGCCAGGCCATTTTGCCCTATGATCAGCATCTTTCACGGCTGCCAGCCTATTTGCAGCAGGCCGATATGGAAAGCAACGGCAAATCGGTCACCCGCGATGGCAAGGCGATTGCCTATGAAACCGGTCCGATCATCTGGGGCGAGCCCGGCACCAACGGGCAGCATGCGTTTTATCAGCTGATCCATCAGGGCACCGAACTGATCCCGGTTGATTTCATTGTTGCAGCCAATGCGCTCCATCCGCTTGGCAACCATCACGACAAGCTGGTGTCAAACTGTCTGGCACAGGCCGAAGCATTGATGCGTGGCAAGACCGAGGATGAAGTGCGGGCAGAACTTGCGGGCAGTGACCTTGCCCCGGCCGAGATTGATGTTCTGGCCCCGCAAAAGGTATTTGCCGGGAACAAGCCCAGCACCATGATCCTGTATAAGCAGCTTGATCCATTCACCCTTGGTCGGTTGGTGGCGATGTATGAACATAAAATCTTTGTTCAGGGCATCATCTGGAACGTCAATTCCTATGACCAGTGGGGGGTCGAACTTGGCAAGCAGCTTGCCAAGGAGTTGCTGCCGATGGTCGAAGGCAAGGAAGACGCAGGTGCGCGTGACGCATCAACAGCAGGTCTGATCAAGCGTCTGCATGCTTTGCGCGGGTGAATTTTAGTCCCCGTCATCGGGGACCAGACAAAGTCGATAGGCACCGGAAGGGCGGTTTTGGCCATGGCTGATGCCGCCCTTTTGATATTCAAGCAGCCGTTCGGCGCAGAGCTGTTCGGCCACCTGATGAATGCGCGGCATCAGATCGGTCCAGCTTTTGCCAAATGATCGGGCGACCTCGGATGGGCAGATGGATTTGTCCGCACCGCGCCGGGCGGCAAGTGACAGCATTCTTTGGCGCAAAACCGCATAGGTTGGCCGGGTTTCTTCGACATCATCAACCATCATGACCCAACACCATCATGTTCAGGTGATCTTTTGTGCGGACGGCTGTTGCGGCATCGGTCGGAACAGTATTTGACGTCTTCCCAACAGGTTTTCCATTTGCGCCGCCACGAAAATGGCCGGCCGCAGGACAGGCAGGTCTTTGACTGCAAATGCGCCTTGGCGCGGAATGATCCATTGGCATTGCGGGGCATGGCATTACCGGGTCGCATTTATCCGATCAGGGTTTCAATCATCGCATGGGCGGCAGACTGACCGCTGCGCCATGCGGCTTCGACCCGGGCACCAAGACACCAGTCCCCGGCGGCGATCACGCGCCCGTTCATACCGTTCAGATGGCTTGAACCCAGTGGCTGTTCGGTTCGCGCATAGCGCCAGCGATGGGCCTGCACTGAATGCAATTGCGGCAGTTTGACGCCACTCACATCGCGCAGGGCAGCCAGAAGGTTTTCAATCACCCGGTCCTTGTCATCTTCAAGATGGTCGCGCGACCATTGCGGACTGGCATGAAGAACCCAGGGGTCGGGACAGCGCCGATGGAACAGATCATCTGACTGTGTGCTGCGTGCTGCCCAACTGATTGCCGGGGATGGATGCAGCATGGCATCAAATGCCGTCGGAAGTGGCTGTTCAAAGGCCGCCATCACCGCCCAGCATGGTGCGGTGACCACGTCACCAATCGCGTCATAGCGCGCTGAAAGTGGCCGCAACAATTCAGCCGTCTGCGGGGCAGGGGCCGTTACGATAACCCCGTCAAACGGGCCGAATTCCCCGTCGAGATCGTCATGAAGAACAAAGCTTTTTCGATCATGCTGTTCAATTCGGGTGATGCGGTGCTGTTTGTGAATGGTAAAGGCATCGACAAGCGGGCTGATCAGTTTGTTCATTTGCGGCGCGCCCTGATACCAGTGATCAAGCGCAAGGTTCCCGGCACTTTGCATGGCGGGAATGTCGCCATGATGCAGGTTCGGTTTCCAGTTCTGGGCGGCGTTATGCGATGCGGCCTGTTCCAGATAGGCGGCAAAACCGGGATGCCGGGCGGTAACATATTGCGCACCGTGATTGAAATGACCGAAATCGGTTCGCCGTGATGCCAGTCGCCCGCCCAGACCACGGCTTTTTTCAAAGACGGTGACGTCCATTCCGACCTTGTGCAAAGTGCTTGCAGCTTTCAGTCCGGCCATGCCTGCGCCGATGATGGCGATGCGGATTGATTTCATCTGACAGCCCCGATGATGTGGTGTTGCGACAATTCAGCGGTTTGATTCTGATACGCAAGACGGGGCGGGTTGGAGCAGTCACTGCCACAAGATATTTATGAAACTGTCACGCCCGGGTCATCAAACCGTTACAACAAATCAGCAGGTTGTCTGATCTGTCGAACCATTTACCAAGGGGGAATTATGCGTTCTTCATTGATGGCAACTGCTGCTATTTCCGTACTTTTGACGGCCTGTGCCGGTACTACACCAGATCACGCGATGATGACCAACAGTGTTACCAACGCGGGCGCACACCCGATCACGATTGTGCCGATGGGCGAATATCGCACCGGCATGCTCGACGAGGGGGCCGCAGAAATCCCGGCATTTGACCCGTTGTCCAAACGCATCTTTGTCGTCAATGGCGCGGACAAGGCGATTGATATCCTTGATATGTCAAACCCCGACAAGCTTTCCAAGCTTGGTGCACTTGAACTTGCGACCTGGGGCAAGGGCGCAAACAGTGTTGCGGTTAAAAACGGGATCGTTGCCGTCGCGGTCGAAAATGAAAACAAGCAGGCCCCGGGCAAGGCCGTGTTTTTTGATACCGAAGGCAACTTTATCGCATCAGTAACAGTCGGTGCATTGCCCGACATGATCAAGTTTTCACCCGATGGAAAATATGTCCTTGTTGCCAATGAAGGCGAACCCAATGACGCATTCACCAACGACCCGGAAGGCAGCGTTTCAATCATTTCGATTGCCGGTGGCGTTGACGGTCTGAGTGATGCCGATGTGCGCACGGTCGATTTCAAGTTCCTGAATGATGCGGAACTGCCATACGGGATGCGGACATCCAACCCGGGTACGTCAAGCGTCGCCCAGGATATCGAGCCGGAATACATTGCTGTTTCAGGCGACAGCAAGACCGCCTATGTGTCGCTTCAGGAAAACAATGCAGTTGCCATCATCGATATTGAAACCGCGACGGTCAAACATGTGGCCGGTCTTGGTTTCAAGGACCATTCGGTGCATGCCTTTGATGCCAGTGACAAGGACGGCAAGATCAATATCCGCACCTGGCCGGTGATGGGCATGTATATGCCCGATACCATTGATGCGATTGAAATTGGCGGCAAGGACTGGATCCTGATCGCCAACGAAGGCGATTCCCGTGACTATGACGGTTACAGCGAAGAAACCCGGGTTGGCAAACTGACTCTTGATCCGGTGGCCTTTCCGAATGCCGACACTCTTCAGAAAGACGAAAATCTTGGCCGGTTGAAAACGACAACCGCACAGGGTGACACCGATGGTGACGGGGATGTTGACGTTATTTACAGCTATGGCGCGCGGTCATTCTCGGTTCTGAATGCCAGTGGCGAGATGGTCTTTGATAGCGGTGATGCGTTCGAGCAGGTGCTGGCGGCGAATTACGCCAATGTCTTTAATTCGTCAGACACCGAAAATTACAGCCGCGACAATCGTTCCGACGACAAAGGCCCGGAACCCGAAGGCATTGCTGCGGGGTATGTCAACGGCGTTCCCTATGCCTTTATCGGACTGGAACGGCAGGGCGGATTTATGGTCTATGACCTGAGCAATCCGGCCAACCCGCAATTTGTGACCTATCACAGTGATCGCCGTTTCTCGGGCAATCCCGAAGCAGACACCGCGGGCGAACTGGCACCCGAAGGCATGCAGTTCGTTGATGCCAAGGACAGCCCGACCGGGAATGCCATGCTGGTGATTGCGTCCGAAGTATCGGGCAGCACCAAGGTCTATGACCTGAAATAAATCCGATGAGACGCATCGGGCAGATACAGGGAAAGCCGGGTTGAGCCCGGCTTTTTCTTTTATGATCAGGTCATGGTAAAATGTTTCAATCCGAAGGCAATATGGACTAAACTCCGCGCACGGTCAGGAACATGACCGATTGATAAAGGGGAGTTCGGGACTCTGACTACGCGACGTGAACCTCATATTCTGGTTGTCGATGATGATCAGGAAATCCAGAAGCTTTTGAAAAAGTTCCTGCTGCAGCATGGTTTTCGCATCACGACCGTTTCGGACGGCAACGAGATGCACCGTGCCTTGCGCGACTGGAAGATTGATCTGGTCATTCTGGACATCATGCTGCCGGGCGAAGACGGGTTTGCGTTATGCCGGGATGTCCGGCGCACATCCAAGGTGCCGATCGTGATGCTGACAGCGGTGGGTGAGGATACCGACCGTATTCTGGGGCTTGAACTTGGTGCGGATGACTATTTGACCAAACCGTTCAATCCCCGCGAACTTCTGGCCCGTATCCGGGCGGTGTTTCGCCGGTTTGAAACCGGGGCGGTGGGGCCGACCGACAATGAAGTTGCCCCGACCCAGCGTATTATTTTCGGTGAATGGACATTGGATATCGGATCGCGTGAATTGCGCGATGCCGACAATGTGGCAGTGCATCTGTCGACCGGTGAATTTTCATTGTTGCTGGCACTGGTGAAAAACAACAAGCGGGCGCTGTCGCGTGAACAGCTTGTTGATATTGTCCGCGGGCAAAGTTCACTGCCATTTGATCGCAGCATCGACATCCAGATCAGCCGCCTGCGGCGCAAGATCGAAAAAGATGCAAAAAATCCCAAACTGATCAAAACCGTTCGCGGGATCGGGTATCAGTTCTGCGCCGATACACAGACGCTTTAGGACTGTGTGATGGCGGACATGTTCGCACAGTTCAGTGATTATCTAAGACGCTACAAACCGCGTACCTTGGGTGGGCGGATCTTTATGCTGATGATGCTGGGCGGCGTGATCATTGCTGTGCTGAGTGCGTTGGCATCCTATTATGTCATTGAACGCAACGAACGGATCAGCCGGGCCTATACGCTCGGCTTTACCATCCGTGAGCTGGCCCGTATTGCCGACAATCCCGAATTCGAAGCCAATATCGTCGATATTGCGGCGCGCGATGGCATGGCATTGCGCATCTTGCCAGCCGATGATCTTGGCACGTTGCTTTTGTTTTCAAGGCCGGCACAACATATCGCCATGCCGGTGCGACTGGCCAATACCGGTTGGCCGACATCGGTCAAGGTCCATTTCCTGCGCGGGCGCCTGAGTTCCGAACAACGTGCCACCATCGAGGCAACCGAAAATCCCAGCCTGTTTTTTGCAGAATTGTCGCGCGAAATGGCGCGTCTGGGACTGGAAGCCCAGCTTGAAATCATGATGCCGTCGGGCAAGCGGCTTTTGATCAGTCATGATGAATTATGGGCCAGCTATTCATCGCCATCGCTTGTGTTTCTGATGTTTCTGATGGGGGTGGTTGCGGTTTTGGCCGTCTTTGCCGCCCTTGCCGATTTGCTGGCCGGACCGTTCAAAAAGCTGACCGCAGCAATCATTGCCCATGGGGACGAGGTCGATGGCCCACCGGTTGAAGAACGCGGTCCGACCGAAGCCCGGTCAATGGCCGCGGCCTATAACGATTTGCGCGAACGGATTTCGCGCATGCTGGGCGATCGTACCCGCATGCTGGCTGCAATTTCGCATGATTTGCGCACACCGAGTACCCGCCTTCGTCTGCGCGCCGAATTCATTGAAAATGATGAATTGCGCGAAACCGTTCTGCGCGATCTGGATGAAATGGACAGTCTTTTGAATGATGCGCTCGATTTTCTGGGCGACTGGATTCAGAAAGAAGAAGAACGCACCGTTGATTTCGTTTCCGTGCTTGAAGCGATTTGTGATGACTATGCCGATCTTGGCCGCCCTGTCAGTTTCGACGGTCCGCAGCCATTACAGTTTTCATCGGTTCATACGGTGTTTGGCGGCGGGGATGAGCCACATTCATTCGATGGTAAACGCAGCATTCGATTGACCTGCCGACCGGGGACATTGAAACGCGCCTTTACCAACCTGATTGAAAATGCCCTGAAATACGGTCATCGCGCCAAGGTCAGTCTGGAAGCAACAGCGGACAATGTTCTTGTGACCATCCGTGACGAGGGACCGGGCATTCCGGTCGAACATCAGGACAAGGTTTTCCTGCCATTCTATCGTGTTGAAGGATCGCGTGCGCGCAGCACCGGGGGCAGCGGGCTTGGACTGTCGATCGTCAAAACCGTGATTGACGCCCATGACGGACGGATCAGCCTGCGCAATATGCCTGGCAAGGGGCTTGAGGTCACCATATCGCTGCCGCGGCGGATCATCGCGCCCAACTGATCCGGATGGCAGAAACAAAAAAAGCGGTCCGCATATTCGGGCCGCTTTTTTCATGACCGGCGGGTTTGACACACCGGTAAAAGAAGAATGGCGGGTGGCCCCCAGAACCACCCGCCAG